>JBLMVT010000074.1:0-6177 GCA_050256835.1 Betaproteobacteria bacterium
CCGCCGGCGTGCTCCTCGATGCGCTTCAGCTCGGCCACCTCTCCGAGGTAGATCAGCTCGGGCAGGTCGCGCAGCTGCTTGGTCACCCACAGGCCGATGTCGGTCGAGCCGGCGAGCAGGCGCGCCTGCGGTCGCTCCAGCCGCAGCGCGGCCAGGTCGTCGACGCTGCGCGGCGCGTGCCAGCGGCCGCCTTGCGCCGCGTAGTGCAGCGGCGCTTCGGCCTGCAGTTTGCGCAGCGCGGCGACGACGGGCGCAGCGTCGAACGTCGCGGGCGGCAGGTCGAACATGCGCTCGCCGGCATCGAGGATCGGCCGGTAGCCGGTGCAGCGGCACAGGTTGCCCGACAGGTCGTCGGCGAGCTGCTGGCGCGTCGGCCGCGTGCCGCGCGTGCGGTGACGCTCGTAGCTGTCCCACAGCGACATCGCAAATCCCGGCGTGCAGAAGCCGCACTGCGAGCCGTGGCAGTCGACCAGCGCGCGCTGCACCGGGTGCAGCTCGCCGCCGCCGATGCGCTTGAGGTCCTCGACGCTGAACAGCGCCTTGCCGTCGAGCGCGGGCAGGAACTGGATGCAGGCGTTGACGGTGGCCAGGCGCAGCTCGCCGACGCGCGTCTCGCCCGGCACCGGCCGGCCGTTCGCCAGCTCGCCGACGACGACCGTGCAGGCGCCGCAGTCGCCCTCGGCGCAGCCTTCCTTGGTGCCCGTGCAGCGCGCGTCCTCGCGCAGCCAGTCCAGCACGCTGCGGGTCGGCGCGGCAGCGTCGACCGCGACGATGGCGCCGCGGTGGAAGAAGCGGATCGGGCGGGGGGTCGTCTCCATGGTCGCTCGCGTCGGTGCTTTCCCGAAAGGTACCGCGCCGGCCGGGGATGTCTATACGATGCCCGCCATAACGCCTATGGCAGGTGCCGTATGACGCAGCGAGCCGATTTCGACAAGATCGACCTCTACCTCATCCGGGTCCTGCACACCTTGATCACCGAACGCAGCGTCTCGCGTGCCGCCCTGCGACTGCACAGCACGCAGCCCGCCGTCAGCGCGCAGCTCAAGCGGCTGCGCGCGCTGACGGGCGACCCGCTGCTGGTGCGCGCGGGCAACGGCATGTCGGCGACCGAGACCGCGCTGCAGCTGGTCGCGCCGGCGACCCACCTGCTGCACGCGGCCGAGCGGCTGTTCTCGCCGCGCACGCGCACCCAGGCGTTCGACGCGGCCAGCGCGCACGGCACCTTCCGCGTCGCCGCCAGCGACTACCTCGACCCGCTGTTCCTGCCGCATCTGGTCGCCCACCTCAAGCGCGCGGCGCCGAACGTGCGCATCGAGATGCTGCCGCTGTCGGCCGAGTTCGACTACCGGCGCCACCTCGCCACCGGCGACGTCGACCTGGTGGTCGGCAACTGGCTCGAGCCGCCGGAGGAGCTGCATCTCGGCCGGCTGTTCTCCGACGAGATCGTCTGCCTGGTCGCCGAGGACCACCCGGTGGCGCGGCTGGCCGGCACGCGCGGCTGGACGGTCGAGAGGTACCTCGCCTGCGAGCACGTCGCGCCGACGCCGATGCACCCGGGCTGGCACAGCGTGATCGACCAGCACCTCGACAAGCTCGGCCTGGCGCGCGACGTCGTGGTGCGCAGCGCGCACTTCAGCCTGATCCCGCTGATGGTCGCCGACAGCCTGCTGGTGCTGACCACCGGGCGCCTGTTCTGCTCGCGCTACGTCGACACGCTGCCGCTGAAGATCGTGCGCTGCCCGGTCGACTTCCCGCCGCTCACCTACTACCAGCTCTGGCACGACCTGACCCACGCGTCGACGTCGATGCGCTGGTTCCGCGAGCAGGTGCGCGAGGTCGCGCGCAAGCTGGTCGGCAGCGCGATGCCGCAGCGGCGGCGCGCCGCGTAGCGAGGCTCGGGTGGACCGCCTGGCCCTGTTCGGGGACCTGCTCGACTTCACCGGCGTGCCCGGGCTCGCGCAGACCGGCTTGCACGGCGTGCGCTGGCGGCCCGATCACTGGCTGCTGGTCGAGGGCGGGCGCATCGTCGGGGCGCAGGCCGAGCCGCCCGATGCGAGCTGGCGTCGCGAGGACCGCCGCGGCCGGCTGGTGCTGCCGGGCTTCGTCGACACCCACGTGCACAGCCCGCAGCTCGACGTGATCGCCAGCTACGGCACCGAGCTGCTCGACTGGCTGAACACCTACACCTTCCCGGCCGAGCGCGCCTGGGCCGACCCGGCGCTTGCGGCCAGCGGCTCGGCGCGTTTCCTCGACGCGCTGCTGGCGCACGGCACGACCGCGGCGGTCGTGTTCCCGACCGTGCACAAGGTGTCGGCCGACGCGCTGTTCGCGGCCGCCGCCGAGCGCGGCATGCGCCTGGTCGCCGGCAAATGCCTGATGGACCGCCACGCCCCCGACGGCCTGCGGGACGACGTGGCCGGCGCCGAGCGCGACTGCCTCGAGCTGATCGAGCGTTGGCACGGCCGCGGGCGCGCCGCCTACGCGCTGACGGTGCGTTTCGCGCCGACCAGCACGCCGGCGCAGCTCGCGATGGCCGGTCGGCTCGCCGCCGCCGACCCGACGCTGTACCTGCAGACGCACGTCGCCGAGAACCGTGCCGAGGTTGCCTGGGTCGCCGAGCTGTTCCCCGAGGCGCGCAGCTACCTCGAGGTGTATGCGCGCGCCGGGCTGGTGCACCGCCGTTCGGTGTTCGCGCACGGCATCTGGCTCGACGAGCACGACCGCACGCTGCTGCGCGAGCGCCAGGCGCAGATCGCGTTCTGCCCGTCGTCGAACCTGTTCCTCGGCAGCGGGCTGTTCGACTGGCAGGAGAACGCCGAGCACGGGGTCGCGGTGACGGTGGGCACGGACGTCGGCGGCGGCACCAGCCTGTCGCTGCTGCGCACGCTGGCCGACGGCTACAAGGTGCAGGCGCTGGCCGGCCGCAAGGTGTCGGCGTGGGCCGCGCTGCACGCCGCGACGCGCGGCGCGGCGCGCGCACTCGACCTCGATGCCGAGATCGGCAGCCTCGAGCCGGGCCGGCTGGCCGACGTCTGCATCTGGGACTGGGCGGTCGGCCCGGTCGCCGAGCGCCGGCTGGAGCGGGCGCACGATCTGCACGAGAAGGTGTTCGCCTGGATGACGCTCGGCGACGAGCGCAACCTGGCGGCGACGTACGTGGCCGGAACCCGCCGCTACGAGCGGGGTTGAACGATCCATCCCCTCTCCCCCGGGGAGAGGGTTAGGGTGAGGGCCGTGGGGCAGCCTTCGCGCAAAGGAGACAACATGACCGCACCCCCGCTGCGCCTGGAGCTGTCGGGCATCAGCAAGCAGTACCCGGCCGTGAAGGCCAACGACGGCATCGACCTGCGCGTGCGGCCCGGCGAGATCCACGCCGTGCTGGGCGAGAACGGCGCGGGCAAGTCGACACTGATGAAGATCATCTACGGCGCGGTGCGCCCCGACGCCGGCGAGATCCGCTGGAACGGCGAGCCGGTGTGGGTGTCGAGCCCGGCGCATGCGCGCGCGCTCGGCATCAGCATGGTCTACCAGCACTTCTCGCTGTTCGACACGCTGACGGCGGCCGAGAACGTCTGGCTCGGCCTGGACAAGTCGCTCGCGCTGGCCGAGGTGACTGCGCGCATCCGCAAGGTGGCGTCGACCTACGGGCTGGACGTCGACCCCTTGAGGCCGGTGCATACGCTGTCGGTCGGCGAGCGCCAGCGCGTCGAGATCGTGCGCGCGCTGCTCACCGACCCGAAGCTGCTGATCCTCGACGAGCCGACCTCGGTGCTGACGCCGCAGGCGGTCGAGAAGCTGTTCGTCACCTTGCGCCAGCTCAGCCAAGACGGCTGCTCGATCCTCTACATCAGCCACAAGCTCGACGAGATCCGCGCGCTGTGCCACCACTGCACGGTGCTGCGCGGCGGCAAGGTGACCGGCGAGGTCGACCCGACGCAGGAGACCAACGCCAGCCTGTCGCGGCTGATGATCGGCAGCGAGCCGCCGCAGCTCGAGCACCGGCCGACGCACACCGGCGCGGTCGCGCTCGAGCTGAAGGGTCTGTCGCTGGCCAGGCGCTCGCCGTTCGGCACCGACTTGAAGGACATCGCGCTCGCGGTGCGCGCCGGCGAGATCGTCGGCATGGCCGGCGTGTCGGGCAACGGTCAGCAGGAGTTGATGGCCGCGCTGTCGGGCGAGGACCCGCGCGCGAGCGCCGGCTCGGTCACGTTGTTCGGCGCCGACATCGCGCGCGCCAGCCCGCGCCATCGGCGCAAGCTCGGGCTGCACTTCGTGCCCGAGGAGCGGCTCGGCCGCGGCGCGGTGCCGACCTTGTCGCTGGCCCAGAACACGCTGCTCACGCGCACCGAGGCGGTGTCGCGCCACACCGGCTGGATCGACGTGCAGCGCGTCGAGGCGCTCGCGGCCGAGCTGATCCGCCGCTTCAACGTCAAGGCCGGCGGGCCGGATGCGGCGGCGAAGTCGCTGTCGGGCGGCAACCTGCAGAAGTTCATCGTCGGGCGCGAGATCGACGCCCGGCCGAAGCTGCTCGTCGTCTCGCAGCCGACCTGGGGCGTCGACGTCGGCGCGGCGGCGCAGATCCGCGGCGAGCTGCTCGCGCTGCGCGACGTCGGCTGCGCGCTGCTCGTGGTGAGCGAGGAGCTCGACGAGCTGTTCGAGATCGCCGACCGGCTGGTCGTGATGGCGCAGGGGCGCGTCAGCCCGAGCGTGCCGACGCGCGAGGCGACGGTCGAGATGATCGGCGAATGGATGAGCGGCCTGTGGCCGGGCGCCGCGCGCACGAAGGAGGAGGTGGCCCATGCTCAGGCTTGAAGTCCGCCCGCAGCCGTCGAAGGCGATGTCGTTCGCCTCGCCGCTGCTCGCGCTGGCCATCACCGTGGTGATCGGCGTCGTGCTTTTTGCGCTGCTCGGCAAGGACCCGCTGCGCGGCCTGGCGGTGTTCTTCGTCGAGCCGGTGAAGAACGCGTATGCGCTGTCGGAGCTGAGTGTCAAGGCCGTGCCGCTGGTGCTGATCGCGCTGGGGCTCGCGGTGTGCTTCCGCTCCAACGTCTGGAACATCGGCGCCGAGGGGCAGTTCGTGGTCGGCGCGCTGGCCAGCGGCTGGGTCGCGATGCAGGCCGGGCCCGACACCGGGCGCTGGATCGTCGCGGCCATCCTCGTCGCCGGCGTTCTCGGCGGCATGCTGTGGGCGGCGATCGTCGCGCTGCTGCGCGACCGCTTCAACGCCAACGAGATCCTGGTCAGCCTGATGCTGGTCTACGTCGCCCAGTTGGTGCTCGGCTACCTCGTCTACGGGCCGTGGAAGGACCCGCACGGCTACAACTTCCCGCAGTCGATCACCTTCCTTCCGGTCACCAGGATCCCGCGCCTGTTCGACGGCAGCCTGCGCGCCAACATCGGCGTGCTGATCGCGCTCGCCGCGGTGGCCGGGTTCTGGGTGTTCCTGTTCCGCACCTACCGCGGCTTCCAGCTGCAGGTCGGCGGGCTCGCGCCGCACGCCGCGCGCTACGCCGGCTTCTCGTCGCGCGCGGCACTGTGGACGGCGCTGCTGGTGTCGGGCGGCATGGCCGGGCTGGCGGGCGGGCTCGAGGCCGCCGGGCCGCTCGGCCAGCTCACACCCTACGTGCCAGCGGGCTACGGCTTCGCCGCGATCATCGTCGCCTTCGTCGGCCGACTGCACCCGGTGGGCATCGTGTTCTCGGCGATCCTGATGAGCATGTTCTACATCGGCGGCGAGCTGGCGCAGTCGCGCCTCGGGCTGCCGAAGTCGCTGACCGGGGTGTTCCAGGGGCTGCTGCTGTTCACGCTGCTGGCGTGCGACACGCTGATCCACTACCGGCTGCGCTGGAAGCCGGCAGGCCCTCACGCGAGCCCTCACCCGCGCGGTGAGGGCGCCCTTCCCACCCCCGCCAAGCCCGCCCTCGGCACGGGATCCTGACGCCATGGACCACGCCTCGCTCGACACCCTGGCGCTGCTCGTCGCCGCCACGCTGAACGCCGGCACGGTGCTCGCCATCGCCGGCCTGGGCCTGCTGATCAACGATCGCGCCGGCATCCTCAACCTCGGCGCCGAGGGGATGATGCTGGTCGCCGCGATCGCCGGCTTCGCCACCGCGGTGCACACCGGCAACGACTGGAGCGCCTTCGCTGCCGGCGCGGCGGCCGGCGGCCTGCTCG
>JBLMVT010000075.1:0-9303 GCA_050256835.1 Betaproteobacteria bacterium
CCGCGCGCTTCTACATGGTGAGCTGGCTCGGCGAGCGCATCACCGCCGACCTGCGCAACGCGGTCTATGCCCACGTGCTCGACCAGAGCCCCGAGTTCTTCGAGACCACGCAGACCGGCGAAGTGCTGTCGCGCCTGACCACCGACACGACGCTGGTGCAGACGGTGGTCGGCTCGAGCCTGTCGATGGGCCTGCGCAACGCGGTGATGGGCGCCGGCGCGCTGCTGATGCTGGTCGTCACCAACCCGACGGTGATGACACAGGTGCTCGGCATCCTGGTGCTGGTGGTGCTGCCCTCGCTGTACTTCGGCCGCCGCGTGCGCCGGCTCTCGCGCGCCAGCCAGGACCGCGTCGCCGACTCGAGCGCGATCGCCGCCGAGGTGCTGAACGCGATCCCCGTGGTGCAGAGCTACACGCAGGAGCGGCGCGAGTCGGCGCGCTTCGACGCCGCCACCGAGAGCGCCTTCGTCACTGCTGTGCGGCGCAGCCGCGTGCGCTCGGGGCTGGTCGCGTTCATCATCAGCGCCACCTTCGGCGCGCTGCTGTGGGGGCTGTACCAGGGCACGCAGGCGGTGCTCGACGGCAAGATCACCCCCGGCCACCTCGGCGAGACGATCGTCTACGTGATCATCCTGGTCGCCTCGGTGGCCGTGTTGGCCGAGATCTACGGCGACCTGCTGCGCGCGGCCGGGGCGACCGAGCGGCTGATGGAGCTGCTCGCCGCTCGCTCGCCGGTCGCCGCGCCGGCGCACCCAAAGGCGCTGCCGGCAGCGCGCGGCGGGTCGAGCGTGCGGCTGGCGGGCGTGCGCTTCCACTACCCGTCGCGGCCGCAGCACGCCGCGCTCGACGACTTCGACCTCGACGTGCGCCCGGGCGAGACGGTCGCGATCGTCGGCCCCAGCGGCGCCGGCAAGAGCACGGTGTTCCAGCTGCTGCTGCGCTTCTACGACGCGCAGTCCGGGCGCATCGAGATCGACGGCATCGCGGTGCGCGAGGTCGCGCTCGACGCGCTGCGCCGGCGCATCGGCATCGTGCCGCAGGACGCGGTGATCTTCTCGGCCAGCGCGCTCGACAACATCCGCTACGGCCGCCCCGACGCGAGCGACGCCGAGGTCGTGGCTGCCGCGCGCGCCGCGCATGCGCACGGCTTTCTTGAAGCGCTGCCGGAGGGTTACGCGACCTTCCTCGGCGAGCGCGGCGTGCGTTTGTCGGGCGGCCAGCGCCAGCGCATCGCGATCGCGCGCGCGATCCTGAAGAACGCGCCGCTGCTGCTGCTCGACGAGGCCACCAGCGCGCTCGACAGCGAGAGCGAGCGCGCGGTGCAGGCCGCGCTCGACGAGGCGATGCGCGGGCGCACCACGCTGGTCATCGCGCACCGGCTGGCGACCGTTAAGCACGCGGACCGCATCGTCGTGATGGACCATGGCCGCGTCGTAGACGTCGGCACCCACGACGAGCTGCTGTCGCGCAGCGGCCTGTACGCGCGGCTGGCCGCCGGCCAGTTCACCGCGCCCCGTCCACACGCCCAGGAGGAACCGACCCCATGAAGCAACTGACCCTGATCCTCGCCGCCGCGCTCGCGCTGGCCGGCTGCGAGAACATGAGCGAACGCCAGCAGACGACGGCCAAGGGCGCGGGCATCGGCGCGGCCGCCGGCGCGGTGCTCGGCGCCGTCACTGGGGACCGCGACACCGCCGCCAAGGGGGCCGTGATCGGGGGCATTGCCGGGGCCATCGGCGGCAACCTGTGGTCGAAGAAGATGGAGGAGAAGCGCCGCGCGATGGAGCAGGCGACGCAGGGCACCGGCGCCGAGGTGACGCGCACTGCCGACAACCAGCTCAAGGTCAACGTGCCGAGCGACATCTCCTTCGACACCGGCCGCGCCGACATCAAGCCCGAGCTGCGCTCGGTGCTCGACGCCTTCGCCGGCGGGCTGAAGGACGACGCCACCACGCGCGTGCGCATCATCGGCCACACCGACTCAACCGGCAGCGACGCGATCAACGACCCGCTGTCGCTGCAGCGCGCGCGCGCCGTCGGCACCTACCTGGCCGACCGCGGCATCGCGCCGGCGCGCATCGAGACCGAGGGCCGCGGCTCGCACCAGCCGGTGGCCGACAACTCGACCGCCGAGGGCCGGGCGAAGAACCGGCGCGTCGAGATCCTGCTGCGCGAGCCGGAGAATCCCGCCAAGGGGTGAGCACCGCGCCGTCCGAGCTCACGCGAGGCCGTGGAAGGAGCGCCGGCTACACTCGGACAACGGCGCCGCGGCTGCGCCGGGCACGCTGCTCTTGCAGCGGCTCCGCGGCGCCCAGATCCCCCTTCCGTGCCAGCCGAACGATGAGCGACGCCCGCCCCGTCCCCCACCCCTACGAGAACCTGATGCGCCACGTCGCCGAACACGGCGTGGTCAAGGCCGACCGCACCGGCACCGGCACCCGGAGCGTGTTCGGCCACCAGATGCGCTTCGACCTCTCGCGCGGCTTCCCGCTCGTCACGACCAAGAAGGTGCATTTCCGCTCGGTCGCGCTCGAGCTGCTGTGGTTCCTGCGCGGCGACGGCAACGCGCGCTGGCTGCAGGAGCGCGGCGTGACGATCTGGGACGAGTGGGCGAAGCCCGACGGCGACCTCGGCCCCGTCTACGGCGTGCAGTGGCGCTCCTGGCCGACGCCCGGCGGCGGCCACGTGGACCAGATCGCCGAGGTCGTGCGCCAGCTCAAGACCAACCCCGACTCGCGCCGCATCGTCGTCAGCGCGTGGAACGTCGCCGACCTGCCGAAGATGGCGCTGCTGCCGTGCCACGCGCTGTTCCAGCTCTACGTCGCCGAGGGGCGGCTGAGCTGCCAGCTCTACCAGCGCAGCGCCGACATCTTCCTGGGCGTGCCCTTCAACATCGCCAGCTACGCGCTGCTCACGCACATGCTGGCGCAGCAGTGCGACCTCGCGGTCGGCGACTTCGTCTGGACCGGCGGCGACTGCCACCTGTACGCCAACCACATGGAGCAGGTCGCGCTGCAGCTCTCGCGCGAGCCGCGGCCGTACCCGACGCTCGCCATCCGGCGCCGGCCGCCGTCGATCTTCGACTACGAGTTCGAGGATTTCGAGCTGGTCGGCTACGACCCGCACCCGGCGATCAAGGCCCCGGTCGCGGTGTAGCGGCCCGTGAAGCTCTCGCTCATCGCCGCCGTCGCCCGCAATGGCGTCATCGGCCGCGGCAACGCGCTGCTGTGGCGCCTGCCCGAGGACCTGAAGCACTTCCGGCAGGCGACGCTGGGCTGCCCGGTGGTGATGGGCCGGCGCACCTGGGACTCGCTGCCCGCCGCGTTCCGCCCGCTGCCCGGCCGGCGCAACCTCGTCGTCACGCGCGACCGGCGCTGGCAGGCCGCGGGCGCCGAAGCGGTGCACTCGCTGGACGAGGCGCTGCAACGCGTCGCCGACGCGCCGCAGGTGTTCGTCACCGGCGGCGCGGAGCTGTACGCGCAGGCCCTGCCGCATGCGGACGAACTGCTGCTCACCGAGATCGACCGCGACTTCGAGGGCGACGTGCGCTTCCCGGCCTGGGACCGCGCCGCCTTCGTCGAGACGGCGCGCGAGGCCCGTCACGCCGGGCCGCCGAACGACTTCGACTACGCTTTCGTCAGCTACTCGCGCAAGCGCTGAGCACAACTCACAACTCGCCTGGGAGGGATTCATGTCCGGTCACGGCTTTCACGTCCACGGACCTCACGACCACGAACTCGAGCACGCCGCCAGCGGCGCGCACGGCGGCGCCGATTCGCTCGCCGGCAAGATCGCGGTCATCACCGCGATCCTCGCGACGATCGGCGCGCTGTTCGGCTACATGGGCGGGCTGACGCAGGCCGACGCCGGCATCTACAAGAATGCCGCCGCGATCAAGAAGACCGAGGCGTCGAACCAGTGGGCGTACTACCAGTCCAAGAGCGCCAAGCAGAACCTCGCCGAGCTGGCCGTCGCGATCGTGCCCGACGAGCGCAGGCCGCAGTACCAGAAGGAGGTCGAGCGCTACAAGGCCGAGAAGGAACCGATCCGCGCCGCGGCCGAGAAGCTCGAGACGGAATCCAAGGCCTGGGACGAGCGCTCCGAGCTGGAACTGCATCAGCACCACCGCTGGTCGCAGGCGACGACCGCGATGCAGATCTCGATCGCGCTGGCGGCGATGGCGCTGCTCACGCGGCGCAAGTGGCTCGAATGGGCGATGTTCGGCGTCGCCGGCATCGGCATCGTGCTCGGCGTGCTGGCGGGGCTGCATGTCTGAGCGATGAAGCTCGCCACCTGGAACGTCAACTCGCTGTCCGTGCGCCTGCCGCAGGTGCTGCAGTGGCTGGAGGCCGAGCGCGACGTCGACGTGCTCGTGCTGCAGGAGACCAAGCTCACCGACGAGAAGTTTCCGCACCCCGAGTTCGCCGAGGCAGGCTACCGCGCCGAGGCGTTCGGCCAGAAGTCGTACAACGGCGTCGCCGTGCTCAGCCGCGCGCCGGCCACCGAGGTGACGCGCAACATCCCCGGCTTCGCCGACGCGCAGGCGCGCGTCATCGCTGCCAGCGTCGGCGGCGTGCGCGTGGTCGGCGCGTACTTCCCCAACGGCCAGGCGCCCGGCACGGACAAGTTCGAATACAAGCTCGCCTGGCTGCGCGCCCTGCGCGACTGGCTGCGCGAGGAGCTAGCCGCGCACCCGCGGCTGGCGCTTTTGGGCGACTTCAACATCGCCCCCGACGATCGCGACGTGCACGACCCTGCGCTGTGGGCCGGCCAGATCCTGTGCACCGACGAGGAGCGCACGCACTTTCGCGCCCTGCTCGGGCTCGGCCTGGCCGACGCCTTCCGACTGTTCGAGCAGCCCGAGAGGTGCTGGAGCTGGTGGGACTACCGCCAGCTCTCGTTCCGACGCAACCAGGGCCTGCGCATCGACCACATCCTGGTCAGTGCGGCGCTTGCCAGCGGCGTCGCCGCCTGCAGCATCGACAAGGCGCCGCGCCGCCACGAGCGGCCGAGCGACCATGCGCCGGTGGTCGTGACGCTGGCCGATTGACCGGGAACCCACCCATGCAGCGACACCTTCGTTCACCCCGGCCGGCGCTGGCGCTCGCCGTGCTGGCCGCTCTCGCGCTGCCGGCGGGCGCACAGGATCGGGTCGACGCTCGAGCCGCCTGGCGGCCCGGCGCGGGCTTCATGCCGGCCGTGCGGTCGCATTGCGCGAACGCCGAGCCCGGCCGCTACGGCGAGTGCCTGATCGCGCAGATGGCGGAGGCGGGCGCCGGCGCGCCGGCGGTGTCGTTCAGCACGCGGCTGCTGGCTGCGAGCGGCCAGACCGGCATCGCGCGCGACGTGCGGGCCGCCGGCCGCATCGCCATCGCCTACGTCTTCTACCCGCTGCGCGCCAACGAGAACCTGGGCTGGCTGCTGGTGGGAGCCGACGGCGCGTGGGTCGACGTCGACGACCCCGAGCAGCGGCCATGGGAGGGCCTGGCGCACGACGCGACCTACCGCGCGCTGCTGCAGGCGCACCCGCGGCTGGCGCTGTTTCCCGGCGACCGCGCGGGCACGCGCGAGCCGCGCGTCGAGCCGCTGCCCGACGGCGGCCAGCGCGCAGTCGTGCGTTACCGGCTGACCGACGGCTGCCACGCCTGCGCCCTGCTCGGCACGGCCAGCGTCGGCTTCGATTTCGACGCCGACGGGCAGTTCGCCGGGCCGACCCTACTGGGCGTCGAAGCGACGCGTTAGCCCGCCGCGGCGGCTCTTGAAAGTCGCATGGCCATCCTTATGTTCGGGCGGAATGCGCGGGAGGCGACGCGTTCCCTTCCGCGGCAAGACCCTCGTGCCGACTGTGAAAGGAGCCATGCGATGTTCGAATCGATGTTGAGTTTTCCGGGCGGCCTGTTCGGCGAATTCGATCGCCTGCAGCGCGCGCTCGACGAGGCGTTCGGCTCGGCCGGCATGCCGGCGAGCATCCGCTCGGTCGCGCCGGGTGCGTTCCCGGCCGTGAACATCGGCAGCACGCCGACGAGCGTCGAGATCTACGCATTCGCCCCGGGCATCGACCCGTCGAAGATCGAGGTCACGCTCGATCGCGGCGTGCTGACGCTGGCGGGCGAGCGGCCATCGTCGCTGCCCGCGCAGGAGGCCGGAGTCGGCGTGTTCGGCCGCGAGCGATTCGCCGGCGCTTTTCGCCGCGCGGTCGCCCTGCCCGACGATGCCGACCCGGCGCGCGTCGAGGCACGCTACCGCGACGGCGTGCTGTGCATCAGCGTCGCGCGCCGCGAGGAAGTGCAGCCGCGGCGCATCACGGTTCAATGAATCGACTGCAGGAGCGGATCATGAGCGACACCCAATCCCTCACCACCCAGGACGCCACCACGCTGCCGGAGACCGCCAGGAGCGCGAGCCGCCAGGACACGCGAGCCATGGCGCCGCGCATCGACGTGTTGGAAGACGAATCGGCCGTCACGCTGTACGCCGACCTGCCCGGCGTGCCGCGCGACCAGCTCGAACTGAAGGTCGAAGGCGACACGCTGCTGATCGAGGGCCACGTGGCGCAGCCGGCGCCGCAGGCGATGGAGGCGCTGTACGCCGAGGTGCGCATCCCGCGCTACCGGCGTGCCTTCACGCTGAGTCCGGAGCTGGACTCGGGCCGCATCGAGGCGAACCTGAAGGACGGCGTGCTGACGCTGCGCATCCCCAAGCAGGAGCACGCGCGGCCGCGGCGCATCTCGGTCCAGGTCGGCTGACGCGCGCCGCGCATCGGCCCGGGGCGCCGCAGCGTCCCGGGCTCACTCGTCCAGGCCGAGTTCCTGGATCTTGCGGGTGATGGTGTTGCGGCCGATGCCGAGCTTGAGGGCCGCCTCGATGCGTCGGCCGCGCGTCACCGCCAGCGCGGTATGGATGAGCCGGGCCTCGAACTTGTGCATCAGCGCGTCCCAGACCTCGGGACTGCCCGACTCGAGCAGGCTGCGCGCCTCGTGCTCGAGGTCGTCGAGCCATCCGCCGGCGGGCCCCTCGCCCGGCGCCGGCATCACCGGTTCGGTCGCGGCCGCGGCCGCCGGCACCACGGGCACGGGGGGCGCCTCGGCGAGCAGTTCGGGCGGCAGGTCCTTGACCTCGATCGTCTGCGCCGGCGCCATCACCGTCAGCCAGTGGCAGATGTTCTCGAGCTGGCGCACGTTGCCGGGAAAGTCGAACGCGACCAGCCGGGCCAGCGCGGCATCGCCGATGCGCTTGGCGTCGACGCCGAGCTCGCGCGCGCTCTTGGCCAGGAAGTGGCGCGTCAGCGCAGGGATGTCCTCGCGGCGCTCGCGCAGCGCCGGCAGCCTCAGTCGGATCACGTTCAGCCGGTGGAACAGGTCCTCGCGGAACGCACCCTGGCGCACGCGCTCCTCGAGGTTCTGGTGCGTCGCGGCGATGACGCGCACGTTCGCCTTCAGCGGCTGGTGCCCGCCGACGCGGTAGAACTGGCCGTCGGAGAGCACGCGCAGCAGCCGCGTCTGCAGGTCGAGCGGCATGTCGCCGATCTCGTCGAGGAACAGCGTGCCGCCCTCGGCCTGCTCGAAGCGCCCGCGGCGCATCGCCTGCGCGCCGGTGAAGGCGCCGCGTTCGTGGCCGAACAGCTCGCTCTCGAGCAGGTCCTTCGGGATCGCCGCGGTGTTGATGGCGACGAAGGGGCCGGTCTCGCCGCGCGGGCTGTGCTTATGCAGCGCGTGCGCGACCAGCTCCTTACCGGTGCCGCTCTCGCCGGTGATCAGCACCGTGACGTTGCTCTGGCTGAGCCGGCCGATCGCGCGGAAGACGTCCTGCATCGCCGGTGCCTGGCCGAGCATCTCGTGCATCTGCGCGGCCTGCTCGCTCTGCACCTCCTCGCGCGCGCGCTCCTCGGCGGCGCGGCGGATCAGCTCGACCGCGCGGTTCACGTCGAACGGCTTGGGCAGGTACTCGAAGGCGCCTCCCTGGAACGCCGACACGGCGCTGTCGAGGTCCGAATACGCCGTCATGACGATCACCGGCAGCGCCGGCAGGCGACGCTTGACCTCGGCCAGCAGTTCGAGCCCGGAGCCGCCCGGCATGCGCACGTCCGACACCAGCACCTGCGGCTCGTCGCCCGCCAGCGCCGCCAGCGCCTCGCGCGCGCCGGCGAAGCTGCGCACGGCGAAGCCCTCGCGACCGAGCGCGCGCTCGAGCACGAAGCGGATCGATTGGTCGTCGTCGACGATCCAGACGGGCTTCACGGCAGCGGAATCTCGATCTTGAACACGGTGTTGCCGGGCACGCTCTCGCAGGAAATCGTGCCGTGGTGCTGCTGCACGAAGGTCTGCGCGAGCGTGAGTCCCAGGCCCGAGCCGCCCTCGCGACCGGAGACGAGCGGAAAGAAGATGCGCTCGCGGATCGCCTCGGGGATGCCCGGGCCGTTGTCGCGGATATGCAATTCGAGTGCCAGACGGTAGCGCCGCTTGCCGAGCGTGACCTGGCGCGCGACCCGGGTGCGGAACGACAGCCGCGCGTCGCCGGCCTCGATGCGCTCGGCCAGCGCCTGGGTGGCGTTGTGGGCGATGTTGAGCACGGCCTGGATCAGCTGCTCGCGGTCGCCGCGGAACTCGGGGATCGAGGTGTCGTAGTCGCGCTCGACCGCCAGGCCGCGCGGGAACTCGGCCAGGATCAGCGCGCGCACCCGCTCGCAGACCTCGTGGATGTTGACGTCGCCGACCTCGTGCGGCACGCGGTGCGGCGCCAGCAGGCGGTCGACCAGGCCCTGCAGGCGGTCGGCCTCCGCGACGATCACCTGGGTGTAGTCGGCCAGACCGCGGCCCTCGACCTCCATCTGCAGCAGCTGCGCGGCGCCGCGGATGCCGCCCAGCGGGTTGCGGATCTCGTGCGCCAGGTTGCGGATCAGCTCCTTGTTGGCCTCGGCCTGGTCGAGCGCGCGCTCCTCGCGCTCCTGCCGCGTCTGCTGCTCGATCTCCACCATCTCGACCACCACCGGGCCGCCGGGCTCGGTCTGGTTGACGATCACGTGCACCGGCAGCGGTTCGGCGTGCAGCGGCGCCGGCGCGCGCAGCAGCGCGTCGAAGCGGCTGGTCGCGAACTCGTTGGACGACACCGCGGCCACCGTCTCGCGCATCAGCATCGGGTCGGCGAACCAGTCGTAGAGCCGGCCGCGCGTCACGCTGCGCCGCGACAGGCCGAGCGCCTGCTCGAAGGCGGCGTTGACGAACAGGCAGCGCCCGTCGGGCTCGGCCACGGCGACCATCGAGCCGAGCAGGTCGAAGGCTTCGTAGGCGGGGCGCCGCGCCGGCG
>JBLMVT010000076.1:0-2547 GCA_050256835.1 Betaproteobacteria bacterium
GGTGGCCAGCTCGAGCGTGTCGACGCCGGCCTGCGCGAGCGCCTCGCGCAGCGCCGATTCGCGGCGCGCCGCGGCAGCCTCGAAGCGCTGGCGAAAGCCGCGGTCGTGCGTATCGACGACCAGATCCTCCCCGGTCTCGGCGTCGCGCATGGTCATCAGGCCGAGGTCGGGCAGTTCCATCTCGAGCGGGTCGAACAATCGCACCGCCGTCACGTCGTGGCGCCGCGCCAGCTGCGCCAGCGGCTTCTCCCAGCCGGGCGCGCTGATGAAGTCCGAGACCACGAACACGGCACCGCGGCGCTTGAGCATGCGCTGGGCGGCGGCGAGCAGGCGGCCCAGGTCGGTCGCGCCCGGATGCGCCTGGGCCGGGCGGTCGGCCATGCGCTGCAGCAGGTGCATGACGTGCAGCCGGCCGCCGCGTGCCGGCACCACCGTGTCGACCTCGTTGCCGTAGAGCAGCGCGCCGACCTTGTTACCGTGGCGCGTGAGCAGGCGCGCCAGCACGGCGACGAACTCGCGCGCCACCTGGCGCTTGGTCAGCTCGCCCGAGCCGAAGTCGACGCTGCCCGACAGGTCGACCAGGAACCACGCCGACAGCTCGCGGTCTTCGGTGAACTCGCGCACGTAGGGCTGCTGCAGGCGCGCGGTGACGTTCCAGTCGATGTGGCGCACGTCGTCGTGGTGCTGGTACTCGCGCAGGTCGGCGAGGTCGAGCCCGGCGCCGCGCCACAGCGTGCGGTAGTTGCCCTGCAGCAGCCCGTCGAGGCGGCGGATCACGGTCCACTCCAGGCGCTCGAGCAGCGCCCGTGCCTCGTGCGCCGGCGCGGCGCTGACGCGTTCCTCAGGCATGGGTGGCGAGCGGCTTGTCGGGCACGGCGATGCGCTGCGTCACGCGCTCGATGACGCGCTCGGCGTCGACCCCTTCGGCCAGCGCCTCGTACGACAGCACCAGGCGGTGCCGCAGCACGTCGCCGATCAGCGCCGTCATGTCCTCGGGCAGCGCATAGCTGCGCCCGCGCATGAAGGCGAGCGCGCGCGCGCCCTCGATCAGCCCGATGGTGGCGCGGGGGCTGGCGCCGTAGGTGAGGTACTTCGACAGGTCCGCCATGCCGTAGCGGTCGGGCCGGCGCGTCGCGCTGACCAGCTTGACCGCGTACTGCATCAGCGACGGGTCGACATAGACCTTGCGGCATTCCTGCTGCAGCTCGGCCATCTGGCTCATGCTGGCGACGGCGGCGACATCGACCAGCGGCCCGGTGACGCGCTCCGCGATGACGAATTCCTCCTCCTCGCTCGGGTAGTCGACCAGCACCTTCATCATGAAGCGGTCGACCTGCGCCTCGGGCAGCGGATAGGTGCCCTCGGTCTCGATCGGGTTCTGCGTCGCCATCACCAGGAACGGCTCCGGCACCTTGTGCGTCTCGCCGGCGATCGTGACCTGGCGCTCCTGCATCACCTCGAGCAGCGCGCTCTGCACCTTGGCGGGTGCGCGGTTGATCTCGTCGGCCAGCAGCAGGTGCGTGAACACCGGCCCGAGCGCGGTGCTGAACTCGCCCGAGCGCGGGTTGAAGATGCGCGTGCCGACCAGGTCGGCGGGCACCAGGTCGGGCGTGAACTGGATCCGCTGGAACCGCCCGCCGATCGCGGCCGCCAGCGACTTCACCGCCAGCGTCTTGGCCAGCCCCGGCACGCCCTCGACCAGCAGATGGCCCTGCGAGAGCAGCGCCACCATCACGCGTTCGAGGAAGCGGTCCTGGCCGACGACGACGCGCTTGACTTCGTAGAGCACGCGCTCCATCAGGTTGGTGGCGGCGGGGGCTTGGTCCATGGTCATCCGGGGGTGGCCCATCTAGAACGGCGGCATGCCGGCGGCGGACGCGGCATCCTCGATCGGCACGGCGAAGCCGATGCCGATGAAGACGCGTTCGCGCGTCGGGTTGAGGATGGCGGTGACGATGCCGACGACCTCGCCGTCCATCGTCACCAGCGGGCCGCCCGAGTTGCCGGGGTTGGCGGCGGCGTCGAACTGGATCAGGTTGCTCATCATCTGCTGCCCTTCGGGCGAGCGGAACTGGCGCTTCAGCCCCGACACGATGCCGTCGGACACCGACGGCCCGATGCCGAACGGGAAGCCGATCGCGATGACGCGGTCGCCCGGCGCGAGGTCGCCGGTCGTGCGCATGGTCGCGGGCTTGAGGTCGTCGGGCAGCGTGCGCGCCTTCAGCACGGCCAGGTCGTGCTCGGGGCGCGCGCCGATCACCGCGGCGTCGGATTCGGAGCCGTCGAAGAAGGTCACCCGCACCTTGCGCGCTCCCGCGACGACGTGCAGGTTGGTGAGGATGGTGCCGTTCTCGATGATGACCACGCCGCTGCCGACGCCGCGCTGCACGTGGCCCTGCTCCTCCTTCTCGTCGCTGCCGTCGTCGCCCTCGGTCATCAGCCCGACCACGCGCACCACCGAGGGCAGCACAGCGTCGTAGGCCGCGGACACCGGCGAGGGCAGCGGCTTCTGCTCGATCGACTTGCGCATCGCGGCCTCGATCTGCG
>JBLMVT010000077.1:0-5674 GCA_050256835.1 Betaproteobacteria bacterium
AATGCCGGCGCGACGACGCTGCCGAAGGCGATCAGCGCGACGTCGCGGCCCGTGCGCCGCAGTACGCCCTTGCCGACTGCGACCGGCGCAAGGCCAGCCGCGACCACGGCGCCGGTGCCGCTGCCGCGCGGGTAGCGCACGGCGGCCGGATGGTTGCGGCGGAACGCGGTGGTCAGCGCCTGCCGGCACTCGTTCTCGTCGGCCGGCGCGAGCAGCGTCATGTTCGGGACGCAGCGCAGGAAGGCGATGTCGTAGGCACCGGCGTGGGTGGCGCCGTCGGCGCCGACGATGCCGGCGCGGTCGAGCGCGAACACGACCGGCAGGTTCTGGATCGCCACGTCGTGGATGAGCTGGTCGTAGGCGCGCTGCAGGAAGGTCGAGTAGATCGCCACCACGGGCTTGAGGCCTTCGCAGGCCAGCCCGGCGGCGAACGTCACCGCGTGCTGCTCGGCGATGCCGACGTCGAAGTAGCGCGTCGGGAAGCGCTGCGCGAACTCGACCAGCCCCGAGCCCTCGCGCATCGCCGGCGTGATGCCAACGAGCCGCGGGTCGGCCGCCGCCATGTCGCACAGCCACTGGCCGAACACCTGCGTGAAGGTGGCCTTGGGCGGCGTCTTCGGCTGCACCAGCCCGACCGCCGGGTCGAACTTGCCCGGGCCGTGGTAGTTGACCGGGTCGGCCTCGGCCAGCTTGTAGCCGTAGCCCTTCTTGGTGACGACGTGCAGGAACTGCGGCCCACTGCGCCCGCGCAGGTTCTCCAGCGTCGGGATCAGCGACTCGAGGTCGTGGCCGTCGATCGGGCCGACGTAGGTGAAGCCCAGCTCCTCGAAGATCGTGCCGGGCACGATCATGCCCTTGGCGTGCTCCTCGAGCCGGCGCGCTAGCTCGTACAGCGGCGGCGCGTTCTTCAGTACCGTCTTGGCGGTGTCGCGCGCCGTGGTGTAGAACTTGCCGCTCAGCAACCGCGCCAGGTAGCGGTTGAGCGCCCCGACCGGCGGCGAGATCGACATGTCGTTGTCGTTCAGCACGACCAGCATGTCGGCTTGCGACACGCCGGCGTTGTTCAGCCCCTCGAAGGCCATGCCGGCGGTCATGGCGCCGTCGCCGATCACCGCCACCGCCTTGCGCGTCTGGCCCTCGAGCTTGGCGGCCAGCGCCATGCCGAGCGCGGCCGAGATCGAGGTCGACGAATGCGCGGTGCCGAACGTGTCGTACTCGCTCTCCTCGCGGCGCGGGAACCCGCTGATGCCGCCGAGCTGGCGCAGCGTGCCCATGCGCTCGCGCCGGCCGGTGAGGACCTTGTGCGGGTAGGTCTGGTGGCCGACGTCCCAGACGAGGCGGTCGTTGGGCGTGTCGAAGACGTAGTGCAGCGCGATCGTCAGTTCGACCGTGCCGAGGTTGCTCGACAGGTGCCCGCCGGTCTGCGACACGCTGTGCAGCACGAAGTCGCGCAGTTCGGCGGCGAGCTGCGGCAGCTGCGCGCGCGACAGCCTTCGCAGGTCGGCCGGGCTGGCGATCGTCGCGAGCAGCGGGTAGGACTTGTCTTTCATGCCGATGTCACGAGTCGCGGTCGACGACCAGGTCGGCCAGCAGGCTGAGCCAGCCGGCCTCGGCCAGGCCACTGCGCGCCAGTGCGGCGTGCGCCTGGTCGCGCAGCGCGTCGGCATGGGCACGCGCGGCCCCGAGCCCGAGCACCGTCACGTAGGTCGGCTTGTTGGCGTGCAGGTCCTTGCCGGCGGTCTTGCCCAGCGTCGCCGAGGCTTGCGTCACGTCGAGGATGTCGTCGACGACCTGGAACGCCAGGCCGATCGCCTGGCCGTAGTCGGCCAGCGCGTGCCGGGCGGCGCCGTCGATGCGCCCGCAGCTCGCGCCCATCAGCACGCTGGCGCGCAGCAGCGCGCCGGTCTTGCGGTGGTGCATGTCGCGCAGCGTGCGCTCGTCGAGCGCCAGCCCGATGCTCGCGAGGTCGATCGCCTGGCCCCCGGCCATGCCGGCGTGTCCGGCGGCGCGCGCCAGCAACCCGCACAGCCGCGCCTGCAGTTCGGCCGGCACTCCGCAGTCCGCGCCGTCGGCGACCGGTGTCAGCACCTCGAAGGCCAGCGCCTGCATGGCGTCGCCGGCCAGCATGGCCTGCGCCTCGCCGAACTGCACGTGCACGGTCGGCTTGCCGCGGCGCAGGACGTCGTTGTCCATGCACGGCATGTCGTCGTGGATCAGCGAGTACGCATGGATCAGCTCGACCGCGACCGCCGCGCGCAGCGCCGCCTCGTCGTGGCCGCGCACCGCCTGCGCGGCGGCCAGCACGAGTAGCGGGCGCAGCCGCTTGCCGCCGTCGAGCACGCCGTAGCGCATCGCCTGACCGAGCCCGGCCGGCGCCGTGCCGGGCACCCAGCGGTCGAGCGCGTCCTCGACGCGCGCGAGTTCGCCGCGGGCCCAGCTGTCGAAGTCGGCACGCATCATGATTCGGACCAGGCCTTCAGCTGGCCGTCCTCGAGCACCTTGACCTGCTGTTCGACGGCTTCCAGCCGCGATCGGCAATAGCCCAGCAGGTCGGCGCCGCGGCGATAGCTCTCGAGCAGGCGGTCGAGCGGCATCTGGCCCGCTTCCATCGCCGCGACTAGGCGTTCCAGCTCGGCCAGCGCGTCCTCGTAGCTGGCCGGCGGCTCGGGCATCGGCAAGGGGTCGGTCTTGTTCGCCATTTCGGAAAGTGAAACCGCGATTGTAGTCAGCGGCGCCGTCCCCACTTCGAGCGAGACATGCCGTTGCACCTCGCCGACTCGCCGGGTCGGCCTTGTGCGAGGCGGCGAAAGGGGCTGGGTACAATCCGCGCCCCGGTCCGGCGGCCTGGTTCCATGCACCGGCCGTTCGCCCCCAAGCGGACCGAGTGCCGGCGCCGCGTCCGTTGCGGCCCCGGAGGTTGACATTCATTCCAGGAGAAAAGGCGCCCGGATCATGTCCGACCTGAGCATCACGCGCGACGCCCTCGAGCAGGGCCGCTCGCAGCTTTCGGTGTCCACCTACTTCGACGAGGCGCTGTACCGCGACGAGCAGCGACTCATCTTCGAGCGCGCGCCGAAGTACCTCGGGCACGAGCTGGCGGTGCCCGAGGTCGGCGACCACCACGCGCTGCCGCAGGAGGGCGAGGGCCGCGCGCTGGTGCGCACCGCCCGGGGCATCGAGTTGATCTCCAATGTCTGCCGGCACCGCCAGGCGGTGATGCTGCGCGGCCGCGGCAACGCGGGCAGCCACATCGTCTGCCCGCTGCACCGCTGGACCTACGACCTGCACGGCCAGCTCGTCGGCGCGCCGCACTTCGCCACCGACCCCTGCCTGCACCTCAACAACTACCGCCTGCAGTCGTGGAACGGGCTGCTGTTCGAGGCCGGGCGGCGCAACGTGGCGGCCGACCTGGCCGGCGTCGGCCCGCGCACCGACTTCGACTTCAGCGGCTACCAGCTCGACCGGGTGCACTTGCACGAGTGCGAGTACAACTGGAAGACCTTCATCGAGGTCTACCTCGAGGACTACCACGTCGGGCCGTTTCACCCGGGGCTCGGCAACTTCGTCACCTGCGACGACCTGCGCTGGGAGATGGGCGAGCAGTACTCGGTGCAGACCGTCGGCGTGGCGACGCCCGGGGGCAAGGTGCTCGGCCGCCCCGGCTCGGACGTCTACAAGAAGTGGCACGAGGTGGTGCTCGACTACCGGCAGGGAGAGGCGCCGGGCCACGGCGCGATCTGGCTCACCTACTACCCGACGGTGATGGTCGAGTGGTACCCGCACGTGCTGGTCGTCTCGACGCTGTTCCCGCGCGGGCCGCGCAGGACGCTGAACATGATCGAGTTCTTCTATCCCGAGGAGATCGTCGCGTTCGAGCGCGAGTTCGTCGAGGCGCAGCAGGCGGCCTACATGGAGACCTGCGTCGAGGACGACGAGATCGCGCTGCGCATGGACGCCGGCCGGCAGGCCCTGTACGAACGCGGCGACGACGAGGTCGGCCCCTACCAGAGCCCGATGGAAGACGGCATGCAGCAGTTCCACGAGTGGTACGCCAGGGCGATGGACGGCGGCGACTGACCCGGCGACTGGGGCCACCGGCCGGGTGACGCGGGATGCGCAGACCGGTCGGGTGGCCCTAGACTCGCCGCCATGGTGACTTGCCCCAATTGCGGCGAAGAAAACCCGCCGAAGTTCAGGCTGTGCGGGTACTGCGGCACGCCGCTGGCGACTGCGGCGGCGCCCGCGCTGCCGCCGCACGAGGTGCGCAAGACCGTCACCATCGTCTTCTCCGACCTGAAGGGCTCGACGGCGCTCGGCGAGCGGCTCGACCCGGAGGCGCTGCACGAGGTCAAGGAGCGCTACTTCGCCGCCATGGCCGCCGAGATCACCCGCCACGGCGGCAAGATCGAGAAGTACATCGGCGACGCCATCATGGCGGTGTTCGGCCTGCCGCGCGCGCACGAAGACGACGCCCTGCGTGCGGTGCGGGCGGCGGCCGGCATGCGCGATGCGCTCGGCAGCGTCAACAAGGATCTGCGCCGCCGCTACGGCGTCGCGCTGGCCAACCGCACCGGCGTGAACACCGGCGAGGTGGTCGCCAACGACGACCCGAACGCGCAGCAGAAGCTGGCCACCGGCGATGCGGTCAACGTCGCCGCCCGGCTGGAGCAGGCCGCACCCGAGAACGAGATCCTGCTCGGCGAGATCACCTGGCGGCTGGTGCGCGACGCGGTCGAGGTCGAGCCGGTCGAACCGCTCGAGCTCAAGGGCAAGGCCGAGCGTGTCGCTGCCTACCGGCTGGTCTCGGCTCGAGGGCTCGACGGCAGCGTGCGCCGCGTCGACACGCCGATCGTCGGCCGCGAGGCCGAGCTGGCAGCGCTCGACGCCGCCTCGCACGAGGTGCGCGAGCGCCGCGTAGCGCGGCTCGTCACGGTGGTCGGCGATGCCGGCGTCGGCAAGTCGCGGCTGGTGCACGAGGTGCTCGAGCGGGCTGTCGCCGGCGGCGCGCGCGTGCTGCGCGGTCGCTGCCTGGCCTACGGCGAGGGCATCACCTTCTGGCCGCTGGTCGGCATGGCGCGCGGGGCGGCCCGCATCGAGGACGACGACGCGCCCGACGTGGCGCGCGCCAAGCTGCAGGCCATCGTGGCCGAGGACGTCGCCGACCGGCTGGCCAGCGCGATCGGGCTGTCGACCGCGCCCTTCCCACTGCACGAGCTGTACTGGGCGGCACGCAAGTTCCTCGAGACGCTGGCCGCCGACGCGCCGGTGGTCGCGCTGGTCGACGACATCCACTGGGCCGAGCCGGCCTTCCTCGACCTGCTCGAGAACATCGTCGACACGTCGAGCGGCGCGCCGATCCTGCTGCTCGCCACCTCGCGCCACGACCTGCTCGAGGACCGCCCGCAGTGGGGCGAGCGCGAGGGCTCGACACGGCTGGTGCTGCGCCCGCTCGACGCCGCCGCGTCGGCGCAGGTGGTCTCCAACCTGCTGGGCTCGGCCGGCCTGTCGGACGACGTGGTGCAGCGCATCGTGCGCGCGGCCGAAGGCAACCCGCTGTTCGTCGAGCAGATGCTGTCGATGCTGATCGACAGCCGCGCGCTCAAGCTCGAAGGCGACCGCTGGGTGCGTGCCGACGACTACGGCGACATCACCGTGCCGCCGACGATCCAGGCGC
>JBLMVT010000078.1:0-5106 GCA_050256835.1 Betaproteobacteria bacterium
GGCATGTTGCTGGCGATCAACCCCGGCCATGCGAGCACGCCGCTGCTCGGCACCGCCACCACCGACCCCGCCTTCGGGCTGCCGGCGACGTGGATCGAGGAGCGCCAGCGCGAAGCGGCGCAGATGGCCGGATTTACGGTCGTTGATTGCTCGACCGTCGTCGCGACCCACCTCTCACACTTGATGCAACTGCACGCGGCCAGGCTGCTCGGCCGCGTCGAGACCCAGGCGCTGGTCGAGCACGTGACGAAGCTGGCGCCCAAACTCATCGAAGACGTGGTCCCCAAGATGGTCGGCATCGCGACGCTGCAGAAGGTGCTGCAGCTGCTGCTCGAGGAAGGCGTTCACATCCGCGACATGCGCTCGATCGTCGAGTGCCTGGCCGAGCACGGCGGCAGTGCCACCGACCCGGCCGAACTGGCGCGCCGCGTGCGCGTGCACCTGGCCCCGGCGATCGTGCAGCAGATCTACGGTCCCGCGAAGGAGCTCGACGTGATCGCGCTCGAGCCCGAGCTGGAACGCCTGGTCACGCAGGCGCTGGCCTCGCCGCACGGCGCCAGCCTCGACCCCGGTGTCGCCGACGTGCTGACGCGCCGCGCCGCCGAGACCGCTCGCCGCCAGGAGGACCTCGGCATGCCGGCCTGCCTGCTGGTGCCCGACCTGATCCGCGTGCCGATGGCGCGCCTGCTCAGGCGCGCCGCACCGCGGCTGAAGGTGCTGGCGCACAGCGAGATTCCCGACACGCATTCGATCCGCATCGGTTCGATCATCGGCGCCGCGGCCTGACGCGGCAACGACACGGAGAGCGTCATGAACGTCAACCGCTTCACCGCCCGCAACTCGCGCGAGGCCCTCGCGCTGGTGCGCCAGGCGTTCGGCCACGATGCCGTCGTGCTGTCGACGCGGCCGTGCGACGAAGGCGTCGAGGTGCTCGCCATGGCCAGCGACGGCATGCAGCACATCGAACGGCTGTCGGCCACCGCGCCGAAGGCCGCGCCGCCGCAGGTCGAGCCCGAGCGCGGCGCGAGCGACGTCGCCGCCGATGTCGCGCGCCTGTCGATGAGCACGCTGTCGTTCCAGGACTACGTGCGCGAACGCATGCTCAAGCGCCGGCGCGCCGCGCTGCACGCCGACGCCGCGCCGGCCGCCGAGCCGCCGCTGGTCGACGAGCGGCCGCCCGAGCCCGCCGTCGAAACGGCCATGCCGCGCGTGCCGCGCCACGAGCCGCCGCTGCTGCGCGAGGAGATCGGCGTCGCGCCGCCGGCCGTGCCGGCGCAGCCGGCGACACCGCGCCGCGAGCCCAACGACCAGGCGATGATGGACGAGCTGCGCCGGATGAAAGGGATGATCGAGGAGCGCTTCGGCGCGCTCGCCTTCATCGGCCGGCTGCAGAACCAGCCCGGGCAGGCGCGGCTGGCGCAGAAGCTGCTCGACGCCGGCTTCTCGCCCGCGCTGGCGCGCAAGCTGGCCGACGGCCTGCCTGCGGACGTGAACGACGAGCTCGGCTGGGCCGGCGCCGTGCTCGAACGCAATCTCGCCACCGACGAGGCCGAGCCCGCGCTCGAGGACCAGGGCGGCGTCTACGCGCTGATCGGCTCGACCGGCGTCGGCAAGACCACCAGCACGGCCAAGATCGCCGCCGCCTTCGCCGCCCGCCACGGCGCGGCGCAGCTCGGCCTGATCACGCTCGATGCCTACCGCGTCGGCGCGCACGAGCAGCTGCGCGCCTACGGCCGCATCCTCGGCGTGCCGGTTCACACCGCACACGACCGCGCCACCCTCGAGGACCTGCTCGACCTGCTCGGCGCCAAGAAGATGGTGCTGATCGACACCGCCGGCATCGGCCAGCGCGACAGCCGCACGCGCGAGCTGCTCGACATGCTGGCGCGGCCGTCGATCCGCCGCCTGCTCGTCGTCAACGCCGCGGCGCAGGGCGAGACGATCGAAGACGTGCTGCTTGCCTACCGCGCCAGCCAGTGCGCCGGCGTCGTGCTGTCCAAGCTCGACGAGGCGATCAAGCTGGGGCCGGCGCTCGACGCGCTGGTCCGCCACAAGCTGAAGGTGGTCGGCGTCGCCAACGGCCAGCGCGTGCCCGAGGACTGGCACCGGCTGTCGGCGCAGGCGCTGGTGCAGCGCGCGCTGCGCACGCCCGGCGCCAGCGCCTGGCGCATCGAGGCCGCCGACGTCAACCTCTTCTTCGCCGGCGCGCGTCCCGCCGCTGCCCACGCCTGAAGCCGGCCATGGACCACGCGTTCGACACCCCCCCCGACCAGGCCGCCGGCCTGCGCCAGCTGTTCGGCCACGCGCACGCGCGCTTCGTGCCGGTGCTCGCCAACCCGCACGTGCCGTCGACCGGCGTGCTGCTCGAGCGGCTGTGCGCGGCCTGCGCCGAGATGGACCTGGACACGCTGCTGGTCGACGCCGCACCGGGCACGGCGAGCGCGCCGCGCGAGCTGGCCTGGCTCGACCTCGCCGAGGGCATCGAGCCGCTGGCCGAGCGCACCGCCTTCCTCGCCGCGCGCGGCCTGCCGCTGCGCCACGTCGACGCCGAGGGGTCGACCGCGCTGTTCCTGCAGGCCGTCGCCGACGCGGCGCCGCGCGCCGACATCGTGATCGTGCACGCCGACGCCCCCGAGCTGGCCCGGCTGTTCGCGCGGCGCAACGTGCGCCCGCTGCTGCTCGCCGACGACCGCCCGGACAGCGTGACGCACGCCTATGCCGGCATGAAG
Source organism: Betaproteobacteria bacterium (assembly GCA_050256835.1). Taxonomy (GTDB): domain Bacteria; phylum Pseudomonadota; class Gammaproteobacteria; order Burkholderiales; family Burkholderiaceae_C; genus JAMHWF01. The sequence goes on from JBLMVT010000078.1 coordinate 2,730, forward strand.
CTGCTGGCGCTGCGCGCCGGGCTGATGGTGCACGACCTGCTGCTCGCCGCCGCCGGGGCATCGCCGCGCGCCGAGCGCATCGCCGTGCACCTGGGGCGCTGTGCCGAGGACTTCATCGGCGCACTGCTGCACGGCTGGGCGCGCCTGGACCCCGCGGCCGACGCTGCCGCCATGCCGCCGGCGCTGCGCGCCTTCGTGCGCGAGCTGCTGTTCGCCAACGAGCCCGGCGCGGTGCCGCTGCCGCGCGGCGCGGGCATGCGCCGGCACGAGAGCGCCGTCGCCTGGGCCGCCTGATGAACCGAACGAACGCCTCCCCGGAGCCCGCCGCCACCATGTACACCGCCAAAGGCCAGCTCGACCTGAACTCGCTGCTCAAGCAGTACAGCCCGCTGGTGCGCCGGCTCGCGCACCAGATGATCGCCAAGCTGCCGGCCAACGTCGAACTCGACGACCTCATCCAGGTCGGCATGATCGGCCTGACCGACGCGCTGTCGCGCTTCGACGCCGGCCAGGGCGTGCAGTTCGAGACCTTCGCGACGCAGCGCATCCGCGGCGCGATGCTCGACGAGCTGCGCGGCAGCGACTGGATGAGTCGCGGCTCGCGCAAGCAGGCGCGCGAGATCGAGGCCGCGGTGCACCGGCTCGAGCAGCGGCTCGGCCGCGCGCCGTCGGAGTCCGAGATCGCCGCCGAGATGGGGCTGGCGCTGGCCGACTACCAGGAGCTGCTCGGCAAGGTGCGCGGCACCCAGCTCGTCTATCTGGAGGACATGCGTGGCGACGAGGGCGACCAGGACTACCTCGACCGCCACGTCGGCGACGCGGACGCCAACCCGCTGGCGCAGCTGCAGGACCGGCGCATGCGCGAGGCGCTGGTCGCCGCCATCAAGAGCCTGCCCGAGCGCGAGCAGTACGTGATGAGCATGTACTACGAACACGACATGAACCTGAAGGAGATCGCCGCGGTGCTGAAGGTGACCGAGTCGCGCGTGTGCCAGCTGCACAGCCAGTGCGTGGCGCGGCTGCGCGTCAAGCTGCGCGCGTGGTGAGGGCCCCGACATGCGCATGAACGAACCCGTGGCACGCGGCCACGTGGCCGTCGAGCCCGCCGCCGACGCCGCCCTCGACGCGCGCGCCGTGGTCGGCGCGATCGCCAGGCAGGCCTCCGAGCTCGGGCGCGAGGCGGCCGAGGTGCGCGGCCTGATCGACGACGCGCAGAAGGTCTCGACCAGCCAGGGCCAGGCGCTGCTCGCGCTCGGCCGCCAGGTGCAGGAAGTGACGCGCTCGCAGGACGGCATCGGCGCGCAGACCGCGGCCAGCCGCGAGGCGGTGGTGCGCGCGCGCGAGGCCGTCGAGGAGGTCGGCCGCGAGGTCGGCGGCGTCGTCGACACGCTGCGCCGGGTGTCCGAGGCCGCCGCGCAGATCACGCAGATCGCGCTGCAGACGCGGCTCGTCGCCTTCAACGCCAGCGTCGAGGCCAAGCGCGCGGGCGAGGCCGGCCGCGGCTTCGGCGTCGTCGCCGACGCGGTGAAGGACCTCGCCGCGCAGGTCGAGACCTCGTCGAAGGACATCATGCGCACGGTCGGCGAGCTGGACACGCGCATCGACGCGCTGGCGCGCGAGATCCGCACCCGCGCCGACGACGTCGACGACGGGCAGCCGCCGGGCGCGTTCCACCGCGCGCTGGCCGAAGTCGAGGGCGGAGTCGGCCGCATCGACGCCGCCGCCGCGGTCAGCCGCGACATCTGCGCGGCGCTCGACGAGCGCATGAGCACCATCGACGCCGAGATGCGGCGCGCCGGGCGCGGACTCGACGCGGCGCTGGGGCGCAGCGAGAGCTTCCTGACGATCTCCGAGCAGATGATCGAGCTGGTCGCCGAATGCGGCGTCGAGACCGAGGACACGCCCTACATCGAGGCCGCGATCGAGGCCGCGGGGCAGATCGGCGAGCTGCTCGAGGACGCGCTCGGCAGCGGAGCGATCGGCCGCGACGAGCTGTTCGACACGCACTACGTGCCGATCCCCGGAACCAACCCGCCGCAGCACACGACGCGCTTCGTCGCGCTCGCGGACCGGCTGTTCCCGCAGGTGCAGGAGCACGTGCTGGCGCTGTCGCCGAAGGTCGTGTTCTGCATCGCCGTCGACCGCAACGGCTACGTCGCCACGCACAACCGCAAGTACTGCCACCCGCAGCGCGGCGACCTCGCCTGGGACACCGCCAACAGCCGCTACCGGCGCATCTTCGCCGACCGCACCGGGCTCGCCTCGGCGCGCAACACGCGGCCGTTCCTGTTGCAGACCTACCGCCGCGACATGGGCGGCGGCAACTTCGTGGTGATGAAGGAGGCCGCCGCGCCGATCAGCGTGCGCGGCCGGCACT
>JBLMVT010000079.1:0-3841 GCA_050256835.1 Betaproteobacteria bacterium
CTTGCTCGCCTCGAGCGCGGCGTCCTCGCTGCCGCGCTGGACGGCGAGGACGAAGCCGGTCGACACGTCGCCGTCGCCGAGCGCGCGGTCGAGCGCGCGGCGCTCCATGTAGGCGTTGAGCCCCATCATCTCGCGCACCGTGGCGCCGACGGGCAGGTCGAGCGTACGCTGGCGGCCTTCGAGCACCTCGACCTGCAGCCGCTCGCCGACGCGCACGCCGAGCTTGGCGGCGAGCCGGTCGGTGAGCACGAGGCCGCGGCCCTCGAGCAGCAGTTCCCTGCGCTCGGCGTCGATCACGCGGTACAGCTCGGCGCGGCCTTCGTAGCCGCGGATCAGCCCGCGCTCGCGCCGGTGGCCGTGAATGAACGTGACCGGCACGAAGCGCGTCGACTCGGTTTGCGTCACGCCGGGCAGCCTCGCCAGCTCGTGGCGCACGGCATCGTCGACCGGGTCGGCGGTCCACACGCTCAAGTCGCCGCGCAGGCCCAGGCGCAGCTGCGTGTCGACGACGACCTCGATCGCGTCGCGCACGAAGTGGCCGAGCACGACGATCGCCAGCGCCGCCGCCACGCCGCCGATCGACAGCAGCGTGCGCAGCGGCCGGCGCTCCATGTTGCGCACGATCATGCGCAAGGCCGGCGGCATCGCCTGGATGCCCAGGCGCTCCAGCAGCGTGCGTCGGTAGCGGCCGGGCGACGGCGGGCGCATCGCCTCGGCCGGCGGCAGCCGCACGGTGGCGAGGATGGCGTTGAGCGTGCCGAGCACGGCCGTCGCGACCGTCACGCCAGCGGCGGTTACGAGCAGCCACGGCGCGATGCGGTGCTCGAAGCGCGGGAAATGGAAGAACTCGGCGTACAGCCCGGTGAACATCGTGCCGAGCCGGTCGCCGACGAGGATGCCGAGCGCGTAGCCGAGCGCGACGATCACGAGCACCAGCTTCAGGTAGTGCACGCCGATCGCGGCGTTCGGGTAGCCGAGCGCCTTCAGCGCGGCGATCTGCTCGCGCTGCGTCGACACCAGCCGCGCCACCACGACGTTGAGCAGGAACGCCGCCACGCCGAGGAAGATCGCCGGCAGCACGGTGCCGAGCACGCGCTGCTCCTTGATCTCGTTGTCGAGCATGGCGTGTGAGGTCTGGTCGGTGCGGCCGTGCGCCTCGCGGCCGCCGTAGGGGCCGAGCTTTCGGGTCAGGCCGTCGATCGCCGTGCGCTCGGCGGCGCCGGGCGCGAGCTTGGCGGCGACGCGGTTGAACGCGCCTTGCATGTCATAGGCCGCCGCGAGCGCGTCGCGGTCGATCCAGAACACGCCGAAGCCGCGCGTGTCGGGCATCCCCCACAGCCCGGCGAAGATGAACTCGGGCGACAGCGCCGTGCCGACGAGGATCAACTTGCGCTGCTTGCCATTGACCAGCGCCTGCAGGGTCGCGCCGGGGCGCAGCCCGTGCGCCTGAGCGAAGGCTTCCGACACCAGCGCCTCCAGGCTGCCGTCGGCGCGCGCCGCAGGCTCAGGACGCCGCCCGCTCGCGACCGTGACCAGGTTCATGCGCTCCGGGTGCAGGCGGTCGATGCCGATCAGCTGGCCGATGATCGGGTCGACGGTGCCGGGGATCTCGACGCGCACGATCTCCTCGAGCGTGGTCTGCACGTCGGCCACGCCGTCGACCTCGCGCAGCGCGTCGGCCAGCGCATTGGGCGCGCGCTTGAGGCCGGCGAACACGTCGGCGAAACGGCCCTCGGCGTAGAAGCGCTCGCGCGCCAGCGCCAGCGAGTCGACCGCCGACAGGCTGGTGACGAAGCCGCCGACGCCGCTGGCCACCACCAGCGCGATCGTCAACGCCTGGCTCCACAGGGTGCGCAGGTCGCGCAGCAGCTTGCGGTCGAGCGCCTTCACCAGGAGAGCTCCGCCGCCTCGATCTTGTGCGCGTTGGCCTCGATACGCTGGATGCGGCCGTCGCCGAGGTAGACGACGCGGTCGGCCATGCCGGCGATCGAGGCGTTGTGCGTGATGACGATCGCGGTGGTGCCAATCTCGCGGTTGATGCGCGCGATCACCTCGAGCACCAGCTTGCCGGTCTGGCAGTCGAGCGCACCGGTCGGCTCGTCGCACAGCAGCACCTCGGGGCGCTTGACGATGGCACGCGCGATCGCCACGCGCTGCTGCTCGCCGCCCGACAGCTGCGCCGGGAAATGGTCGCGCCGCGGCGTCAGGCCGACGCGGTCGATCGCCTCGTCGACCGGCATCGGGTGGGCGACGATGTCGGTCACCAGCGCGACGTTCTCGCGCACGGTGAGGCTCGGGATCAGGTTGTAGAACTGGAATACGAAGCCGACGTGGTCGCGCCGGTAGGCCGTTAGCTCGGTCTCGCTCGCGGCGCTGAGGTCGTGGTCGGCGAACCGCACCCGGCCGGAAGTAGGCACGTCGAGGCCGCCCAGGATGTTGAGTAGGGTCGACTTGCCGCTGCCGGAGGGGCCGAGCAGCACGATGAACTCGCCCCGCGCGACGTCGAGGTCGACGTCGCGCAGCGCACGGATCTCGACCTCGCCGGTGCGGTAGGTCTTGGCGAGTCCGCGCACGACGAACAGGGGGCTGGCGTCGGGCATGCGGCGACTCTAGGGCCTCGGGGGGCGGGGCGCTTGATGCGCCGCAAGCGCCCGGGCGCGGGCGTGCCGGCGCGCGGCCGACAATAGCCCGCCATGACGACCCCCGCCCGACCCATGCCGCCGCCGCCCGCGCGACTCGTCGCGCGCCGTGCGGCGATCGACACCTACCAGCAGCCCGTCATCTACATGCGCAGCGACTGCCCGGTGTGCCGCGCCGAGGGCTTCGAGGCGCAGGCGCAGATCGAGGTCGCGGCCAACGGCCGCCACGTGCTGGCCATCCTGCATCGCGTCGAGGCCGACTGGCTCGGCCACGACGAGGCGGCGCTGTCCGATGCCGCCTGGGCGCTGCTCGGCTTGTCGGGCGGCGAGCCGATCACGGTGCGCCACGCGCCTCCGATCGAGTCGCTCGCCTTCCTGCGCGCCAAGGTCTACGGCCGCGAGCTGAGCTACGACCAGTTGCGCGCGCTGATCGAGGACGTGAGTCGCGGCCACCTGTCGGACCTGCACCTCGCGTCGTTCGTCACCGCCTGCGCCGGCGGGGGGCTGTCCTCGCGCGAGGTGGTCGACCTGACGCGCGCCATGGTCGACGTCGGCGAGCGCCTCGCCTGGCCGGTGTCGCCGGTGATGGACAAGCACTGCGTCGGCGGGCTGCCGGGCAACCGCACGACGCCGATCGTGGTGCCGATCGTCGCCGCCTGCGGCGTGGTCATGCCCAAGACGTCGTCGCGCTCGATCACCTCGCCGGCCGGCACGGCCGACGCGATGGAGACGCTGGCGCCGGTCGACCTCAGCGTGGCGCAAATGCGCCGCGTGGTCGAGCGCGAGGGCGGCTGCATCGCCTGGGGCGGCTCGGTGGCGCTGAGCCCGGCCGACGACGTGCTGATCCGCGTCGAGCGCCCGCTCGACCTCGACAGCGAGGCCCAGCTCGTCGCCTCGGTGCTGTCGAAGAAGCTCGCGGTCGGCGCCGAACGCGTGGTGATCGACATCCCGGTCGGCCCGACCGCCAAGGTGCGCAGTGCCGAGGCGGCGCGCTCCCTCGGCACCAGCCTGCGCGAGGTCGGCGCGGCGCTCGGGCTGGCGGTGCGCATCGTCGAGACCGACGGCCGCCAGCCGGTCGGGCGCGGCATCGGCCCGGCGCTCGAGGCGTGCGACGTGCTCGCCGTACTGCAGGGCGCCGCGCACGCGCCGCCCGACCTGCGCGAGCGCGCGCTGGCGCTGGCCGCCGAGGTGCTGGAGATGGC
>JBLMVT010000080.1:0-8006 GCA_050256835.1 Betaproteobacteria bacterium
GCTGCCGGCGCTGGTCGCCAGCGCCGGCTCGAGCGAGGCGCTGCTCGTCGACGCACGACGCTGGCTCGACGACCTGCAGGCCGGCGCGCTGCCACCCGCCAACGCCGATTTCGGCGACGCCGCGGCCAGCGCGCCGCTGCGCGCCGTCGTCGGCGAGCTGGGCCTGCCCGCGCTGTGCCGCGGCGTGGGTGCGCTGGCCGAGCAGGTGTTGCGTACCCTGCTGTGGCACCTCGACCGCATCGTCGACCACCAGCCAATGCTCGACCGCGGCGCCGCGATCGCGCGCGTCGCGGCCGACTTCCGCTCGGCGTGGCAGGTCGAGCTGCACGGCGTCGAGCGGTCGCTCGCGCTGCTGCAGGGCCTGGGGGAGCTGGCGCAGATGAGCTGGGACGAGCTGCGCGGCCGGTTGCACGCGCGCGAGTGGCGCGAGGCGCAGCGCCTGTCGGAACTGCTGGCGCGCCTGCCCGCGCTGGTCGAGCTGCTGCGCCGGCTCGGCCGCGCCCGGCGCAGCGTCGAGCGCCGGCCCGACCCGCCGCCGCCTGCGCGGCCCGGGCCGCGCTGCGTGCCGCTCAGGCTGGTCGAGACCCGGCTGCCCGACGCGCCCGGCGAAATCCACGGCATCCGCTTTTCCGACCGCATCGAGCGGCTGCTCGGCAGCGAGCTGGCACAGGTCCACCACCCGGTGCTGCACAAGCTCTGGCGCGCGCGCCGCGCCGAGGGCCGCCTGCTCGCCTGGGACAGCGAGGCGGTGCTGTTCGACACCCGGCCCGACCCGCTGGCGCCGCTGCAGCCCGCCGCGCCGCCCGAGGCGCCCGAGGCGCTCGAGCGCGGGCCGATCATCCTTGCGCTCGACACCTCGGGGTCGATGCGCGGCGCGCCGGAGAACATCGCCAAGGCGGTCGCGCTCGAGGCCGTGCGCGTGGCGCGGCGCGAAGGGCGCGCGTGCAAGCTGCTGGCCTTCGGCGGGCCCGACGAGCTGGTCGAGCGCGACCTCGGCGGCGACCGCGCCGGGATCGACGCCCTGCTCGACCTGCTCGGCCAGAGCTTCGACGGCGGCACCGACGTGCAATCGCCGATCGAGCGCGCGATCGAGCGGGTGCACGAGGCGCGCTGGGCCAGCGCCGACCTCGTCGTCGTCAGCGACGGCGAGTTCGGCTGCACCGGCGCGACGCTGGCCCGGCTCGACGCGGCGCGCGAGACGCTCGGCCTGCGCGTGCAGGGCATCCTGGTCGGCGACCGCGAGACGCTCGGTCTGCTCGACGTCTGCGACGCCATCCACTGGGTGCGCGACTGGCGCCGCTACGCCAGCGACGCGAGCGCCGCGCACCCGGACGGCTTCACGCCGGTGCACAGCCAGAGCCTGACCGCGCTTTATTTCCCCAACGCTCTGAGCGAACGGGCGGCCAGGCACCGGCGCTGAGTCTCAGCCCGTCGGCACGTTCGACGGCCTGTCGCGCACCGCGACGGCCCGTCGCACGGCCGCCGCCGACGCGCGTCGCACCCGTACAGTGGGGCCCATGGACCTGCCGCTGCCGCCCTCCCCGCCGGCCCCGGCGCCGGCGCGCGGCCGCTGGCAGCGCTTCACCTCGGCCAGCGTGCGCGCCTTCCACGCCTACGCCAGCTGGCTGGTCGGCATCAGCTGGTGGCGCTTCTTCCTCCTCGCGGTGCTGCTGCTGATCGTGAGCGGCATCCTGTCCAACCTGCCGCCGTTCAGCTGGACCTTCTCCGAGCGCATCGAGGCGCCGCGCCCGCGCGTGAGCCAGAAGACGGCGCGAGCGCCGCACCGCGCCTACGAGATCACGATCGACGAGCACGGCGTGAAGGTGGTGCCGCGCGCCGCCGCGCCGGCCGCGTCGGCGCCGCAGTCCGCGGCCTCGGCCACGTCGGGCGCCGACGAGGTGCCGCCGATGCCGCCCGAGCCGCCGTCGATCGACATCAGGCTGCCCAAGGGCGCCACCAGCGACGAGGTGAAGGAAGCGGTCGAGGAAGCGCGCGCCGAGATCGAGAAGGCGATCGACGAGGCCAAGGCGGCCGCGCGTGAAGAAGCCGGCGCGGGCGGCCGGGTGCGCGTGGTCCGCGTCTCGCTCGGCGACTACCTGCCGCAGGCGGCGCTGCTGTTCATCCTCGCCTCGGCCATCGTCAAGATCAACTACAAGGGCCGGCTGCAGGCCGAGGTCAAGGCGGCGCAGGCGACGGAGACGGCGGAGAGCGAATCGCTCAAGCGCCAGGTGGTCGAGGCGCGCATGGCGGCGATGCAGGCGCAGGTCGAGCCGCACTTCCTGTTCAACACGCTGGCCTCGATCGACCACCTGATCGAGACCGACCCGCCGCGCGCCTCGGCGATGCAGAAGAACCTGATCGCGCTGCTGCGCGCGTCGATGCCGACGCTGCGCGAGACCGGCGCCAACGGCAGTGCCGACCTCGGCCGCGAGCTGGCCGTCGTGCGGCCCTACCTCGAAATCCTGAAGGTGCGCATGGAGGACCGGCTCGCCACCGAGATCGACGTCCCCGAGGGCCTGCTGTCGGCGCAGTTCCCGCCGATGATGATGCAGAGCCTGGTCGAGAACGCCGTCAAGCACGGCCTCGAGCCCAAGCCCGAGGGCGGGCGCCTCACGGTGCGCGCCGAGGTCGTGCACGGCATGCTGCAGGTGACGGTGGCCGACACCGGGCTCGGCTTCGGCAAGGCCGCGACGGCCGGCACCGGCACCGGGCTGGCCAACATCCGCGAGCGGCTGCAGCTGCTCTACGGCGACCGCGCCACGCTGGCGGTGAGCGAGAACGCGCCGAGCGGCACGCGCGTCGTCATCACCGTGCCCTACGCGACGCAGCGTGCGCCCGGCGGCGGAGCCCGCGCATGAGCAACGGCCGGGCCCGCATCGCCTGGCGCGTGGCGCTGGTGCTGCTGGCGCTGCTGGCGGTGGCGGCAGCGACGCTCGGCACGCTGTGGGTGATCGTCGCGCCCGATGCGCTGCCGACGATCATCGTCAACGGCCGCGAGATCGTCCCCGGCGCCCATGCCGGCTGGCTCGGCGCGACGCTGGCGGTGCTGGTGGCGCTGGTCGTGCTGATCGTCGTCGTGCCGTTGGCGCTGCTGCTGGCGACGGCGCTGCCGCTGCTGGCGGTGCTGCTCGGCCTGGGCCTCGGCGCCGCGGCGCTGGTGCTGGTCGTCGCCCTGGCGCTGTCGCCGCTGCTGCTGGTCGGCTGGCTGGTCTGGCGCGCGACGCGCGCGCGGCCCGACGCTACGATCCCGCGATGAGCGCCGCCATGCCGAACGACCCCGCGCCGCGCGCGCTGATCGCCGACGACGAACGCCTGATGCGCGAGCAGCTGCGCGCGCGGCTGGCCGAGGTGTGGCCCGAGCTGCAGGTCGTCGCCGAGGCGAAGAACGGCGAGGAGGCGGTCGAGCTCACCGCGCGGCACCACCCCGACCTCGTGTTCCTCGACATCCGCATGCCGGGCGTCAACGGCGTCGATGCGGCGCGCCGCATCGCGCAGCTGCCGGCCGGCGACGACGGCTGGGAAGGCTGCGACATCGTCTTCATCACCGCCTACGACCAGTACGCCGTCGAGGCGTTCGAGCAGGGCGTCGCCGACTACGTGCTCAAGCCCGCCGAGCGCGAGCGGCTGCAGCGCACCGTCGAGCGCATTAGGAAGCGCCTGGCGGCGCGCCGCGCCGCTGAAGTACCTGCGGAGCTGCCGGCGCAGGCCCCGCTGCAGCAGCTGCTGGCCAGGCTCGCGACGCACCTCGACCCCGCGGCCGCGCCGGCCAGGCACCTGCGCTGGATCCAGGCCAGCGTCGGCAACGAGATCCGCATGATCCCGATCGAGGAGGTGCTGTTCTTCATCAGCGACGAGAAGTACACGCGCGTGCAGACGGCCGGTATCGAGGCGCTGATCAGGAAGCCGATCAAGGAGCTGATCGACGAGCTCGACCCGGAACGGTTCTGGCAGATCCACCGCTCGACCCTCGTCAACGTCGATGCCATCACCGGCGTCAGCCGCGACTTCCGCGGCCGGCAGCTGGTGAGCGTGAAAGGCTCCGACGAGAAGCTCGAGGTCAGCCGCAGCTACTCGCAGTTGTTCAAGGGGATGTAGGCGCGGGAGCGAAGGGCGAAGGCCCCGATGCCCGCCGCGCGAGAGCCCTGCACACAGCAGACGGGTTTATCCCACCGTCCCGCCGCGAGGCGCCCTTACGATGCCGCCTCCGCGCCGCCGACAACAACCCGCATGAACAAACGCGACTTCCTCGGCGCCGCCTCGCTCGCCGCCATCCTCCCCGCCGCCGCAGCCGCCGCCGGCACCGCGGCAAGAAGCCCCGCGCTCCTCACCCTCACCGGCGCGATCGGCCGCACCAACCGCGGCCCGCTCGACCCGGCGCTCGACGAGATGATGGTCAAGCACGGCCTGCAGTTCACCAAGGCCTGCGAGTTCGACTCGGCCGCGCTGCGGCGCCTGCCCGCGGCGACGATCCACCCGACGCTCGAATACGACGCCAAGCCGCACGCGCTCTCCGGCCCGGCGCTCGAGACTGTCCTCGAGGCGGCCGGCGTGCGTTCCGACGCGGCCGTGCAGTTGGGCCTGCGCGCGGTCGACGGCTACAACGTCGCGGTGAGCCTGGCCGACGCACGACGCTGGCGCATGCTCCTGGCCCTCGACATCGACGGCCGTCCCCTCGGGCTCGGCGGCCTCGGCCCGCAGTGGGCCGTCTACGACGCCGACCGCGTTGCGCCGTTCAGGGACAAGCCGCTGCAGGAGCGCTTCGCGCTGTGCCCGTGGGCGCTGTATCACGTCGAGGTGCGGCCGACGTAGGCCCGGTGCCCATCAACTCCCGAAGATTCGAAGCAGCAGCAACGCCGGCAGGCCGAGGTAGAGCGCCGCGAGGCCGAGACGTTCGAGCCAGCGCCGGGCGGCGATCGCGTGTCCGGGGCGCAGGAGCACCGCGAGCAGCGTGCCGGCTTCGATCGCCGCGCGCAGCGCCGCGGCGCACAGCACCACGCCGATCGCCCACTCGGCCCACCAGAGCGCGAAGGTGGTGACGTAGGCCTTCAGGCCGAACGTGTAGTACTCGCCGAAGGTGCCGCCGTAGGCGATGTGCTGGTGCAGGCGGAACGCCGGCAGCGCGAGCGAGAGCGGAAACACGACGAACTTGGCCCACGGTCGGTCGAGGCGCCCGCGCCGGATAGCCAGGCGGGCCTGCCCGTACATCGCCGCGCGCGAGGGCGGGCTCTGCCGCACCGGGGCGCCGGCCGCGGCCAGCGCACGGGCAAGTGCGGCGGGATCGGCGAGCGCCAGCCCGTATCGCCAGCGCTCCCCCGAGGCCAGCCGCAGCCACGCGCCGGGGCCGGGGACGGGCACGCGCCAGGGCTCGACGGCCACGATGTCCCGCACAGGGAGTTCGAGGCGCCGCGCGCCACGCGTCAGCACGAGCACGCCGTTGTCGACCGAGGCGCGCGCGGCAAAGGCGCGCAGCACGCACCACGCGGCGACCTCGGGGGCGAGGAACAGCCCGGCAAAGGCGCGCAGATGGGCCAGCGTGCTCGCCTGCAACGCATCGCCGAGCAGCACCGCTGCGCCCATCCAGAGCAGGCTGCCGCGCGCGACGGCGCGAAGCATGCCCGCGGCGAGGCGGGCGGCGGGCGACAGGACCGCGACGTCGGCGGGGACGGTCACCGCGACGGCCGGTGCCGGCGCTTCTCCCGCGACTCGGCTGCGCCACAGGCGCCACGCCGCCGCAGCTGCCAGCAGCGCGAGGAAGGCGGTGCCCGCGGGCCCGACCCAGTCACCCCAGGCGACCATCAGCGTGCGCTGCGGTTCCCGCACCGGCACATCCCCGATCACCAGCGTTCTTTCGCCCATGCGCGTCCCGGCGAGCACGGTGCCCGTCGCGTCGATCACCGCGCTGTAGCCGTTGGTGGTGACGCGGAACTGGGGAAGGCGCGTCTCGATGCTGCGGAATGCCGCCGCGGCCTGGTGCAGCTCGGCCCCCTGCGGGTGGTCGGTGAACCAGGAATCGTTCGACAGGGTGACGATAGCCTGCGCACCGAGCCGGGCGCCGGCGACGCCGAGGCCGGAGTCGACGTCGTCGAGGCAGATCATCGGCAGCACCGGGATCTCGCGGCCGTCGGCCAGCAGCAGCGGGAACACCCGCGCGCCGGTGCCCGGCCGCCAGGACCCGGTCCATGGCAGCCATCGCCGCAGCAGCGGCCCGTCGAGCCAGTCGGGAACGTACTCGGTGAGCGGGAAGACGCGCGTCTTGCGGTAGAAGCCGACGAGGCCCGTGCCCGGCGCGACGAAGGCGGCCGCGTTGTATTCGCCGTCCGGGTCGCGATCGTAGGTCCCGAACACGAACGGCACGCCGGCGGCGTCGACGATGCCGAGGATCTCGCGGTCGAGTTCGGCGCCGGCCTCGTTCTTGGGATGGCCGAACGTGGTCGGGTACACCGTCTCCGACCACAGCACGGCGTCCGCGTGCTGCCGTTCGACGGCGTCGTAGGTCATGGCGAAGTGGGTGTCCAGCACCTCGCGGACGACCGCGTAGGTGCCCCTCTCGCGGCGCAGGCGCTCGTAGTCCACGATGTTCGACTGCACCAGGCCCATGCGCAACGGCTTGCCCGCGGACGCGGGCGCGGCGGCGAGCGCGACGAGCCCGTAGCCGGCCAGCAGCAGCGGCACCAGCGCGGCAAGCGCCAGCGGCCCGGCAACGGCGCGGACGCCGCCGGCGCGGCGCGAGAGGGCCGCCGCGACGGCTTCGTTGGCCAGCAGGAGCAGCACCGTGAGGCCCGTCGCGCCGCCGACATCGGCGGCCTGGCGCAGGAGTCGGGACGGATAGAGCCCGTAGCCGAGCGTGTCGCCGAGGAGCCGGGGCACGAGCCATTCGGTCGCGACCCACGCGGCCGCGGCCACGAGGGCGCGCAGGGCGCGGCCATGCCGGCGCCCGGCGACATGGCGCACCAGCGCGAAGGCGAAGAACTGCGGCTGGAACAGCGGCGCGGCGATGAGCAGCACGGCGAGGCCGGTTGCCGAGCCGATGTCCGTGTAGCTGCCGATCGCGGCGCCGAACCAGGCGAAGGCCGCCGCCGTGAAGGCCACCGTCATCGCCCAGGCGCCGAGCAGGGTGCCCGCGAGCGTCCGGGTCGCGTCGAGCGTGCGCAACCATGGCACGAGGGCCACGAAGCCGAGCAGCCAGCCGGCGCCGCCGCGCGCGTACAGGCCCGACAGGACCGCGCTGGCGAGGATGCCAGCGCCCATGCGAATGCCGAGCCTGGGAAATGGGAAGGCGGTCTTCAGCGCCCGGGTCTTTCCGGCTCGATCGGAGCGGGGATGACGATGCGTCGCATCGGCAACCCGGGAGGAGCGAGCTCCGGCGGCACGACGCGGTCCTTCGGGATCGCGATCGGCGCACCGGCGGCGTCGACGAACTGGTGGTCCGGCGAGAACATCAGGATCGGCTCGATGCGCTGGCCGTCGTCGGTCGCCTGGTAGTGGCGTACGTAGCCTTCGGGGAGCACGAAATCCTCGGGCACCGCGAGCCCGACCAGGGGCGGGCGGGTGCCGGGCGGCGAGAAGGCCCCGAGGCCCCAATGGACGCCGGCCAGGTGCAGGCGATCGATCACCTCGGCCATCGTCGGCCTCTCGCCCGGGTTCACGTAATCCGAGAGATCTGGCGTCGGATCACCGTCGGGCTCGCGCGGGCCCGGCGACACGCGCTGCACCGTGGCCGTTGCGCCGATCGGCGCGGCGGGAGCCGGGCTGCGCGTCGCGGCCGCGGCGCGCACCGGCGCCGCTGGAGCCGGGCTGCTCTCGGCGGCCCGGGCGAGCCCTGGCACTGGGGTGCCGTCAACCGGTAATGTCGCCGGAGGAGTGACGTCCGCGGCCACGGCCGTCGGCGATGGGGAGGGCATCAAGAGAAGGACGAGACTGACTGCAACTATCTCCAGTGCGACGGCGAGGTAGCCCGGAGACGGGCGCCACTCGTGTGCCGCTCGGCGCCGATCGGCTGGTGGAGG
>JBLMVT010000081.1:0-6854 GCA_050256835.1 Betaproteobacteria bacterium
GCAACCTCGCGTTCAGCCTCTGCGCGAGCGCGTTCTGGGCCTTGCTGCCGGTGATCGCGCGCGACCTGCTCGGCCTGGGCGCCGGGGGCTTCGGCCTGCTCTCCGCCGGGTTCGGCAGCGGAGCCGTTCTCGGCGCCTGGTCGATTCCGCGTCAGCTCGGGCGCATCTCGCTGAACCGGATCGTCACCTACGGCGTGCTGGGGTGGACGGTCGCCATCGGGGTCGTCGCCATGACCCGCTCCACGCCGGTCGCCATCATCGGCGCCTGCGGCGCGGGCGTCGCGTGGGTCTATGTCCTCGCCAGCCTGTCGACCGGGACGCAGAGCACGGCTCCCGCGTGGGTGCGGGCACGCGCCGTGTCCATGTACCTGGTGGCGACGCAGGCAAGCCTCGCGCTCGGCAGCGCGGTCTGGGGGGCGGTGGCGTCGGCCGCCGGCATCCGCGCGGCGCTCGCCGCGTCGGCGCTCATGATGCTCGTCCTCTATGCCCTTATCCGGCGCTTTCGCGTCGAGATGGGAAGCGAGGCGGACGTGCTGCCGCGGGTGCACCTGCCCGATCTCACGATCGCCGTCGAGCCGCTGCCCGAGGACGGTCCGGTGCTGATCCAGGTGGAGTACCGGATCGAGTCGCACAACCGCGGAGGCTTCCTGCGCGCCATGGCCGCGGTGGGGCCGACGCGGCGCCGCAGCGGCGCGACGAGCTGGCGCGTGTTCCGCGACCTCGGCGACGAAGAGCGCTTCGTCGAGCGCTACGTCATCGCGTCCTGGGCGCAGTACCTGCGCCAGCGCGAGCGCATGACGATGGCCGACAGCGAACTGCAGGCCCGGGCCGCGCAGTTCCAGCGCGCCGAGGTGCCGATCCGCATCTCGCGCCTGATCGGCGTCGATGCGGCGGACGCGTCGCTCGACTCCGTGGACGCACAACCGCCGTGATTCACGAGAGCCATCCGTTCGTGGAAGACCGGTGAGCGCTCTTCGATGAAGCCGCACGGCCTGAGAGTCTTCGCCGGCGGAAGCCTGCGCACTACGACCACAAGCTGCTGGCAGCGGACGTGCTTGACCGCTGCGAGAGCTGTCACAACGCGCCCACAGACCGACTGCACGCCAGATCCGGGGCAGTTGCATGTCCTGCCACCAGACCGAGGCCTGGACGCCGGCGACCTTCGATCACGACAAATATTTCGTGCTGGATCGCGATCACTAGGGCACCCATTTGGGGCGGAGCCTTCGGCTAATTGCTCCGGGCTGGAAGTGTCGGCGCTTCAGGTCTGTCGATTTCCACTTTGGGTCGGACTGATTCCTGGCCGCTCCAGCGGTTCGAGACGGCCGCCAACCGCGGCCACGGCCACCGCGTGATGCCAACCCCGCCGATGCGCGCCAGCGCAACGAACGCCTCGCGCCAGACACGCGAGTCGTCCGACTCCTGCTGGTTGTCGCCGACCACGAAGCAGTGGCCATCCGGAACCCGCCAGCGCTGCACATGGGCACCGGCTGTTCGAGGACCCCCGCCCCACGCGCGACCGTTGACGTACAGGCGCCCGGCTCCGAGCGTGACGATATCGCCGGGCATCCCGGCGATCCGCTTGACGTACAGACGGCCGGTTGCCGCCGTGAACACGACGACGTCTCCCTCCGCGATGCGCCCGCGTGCCGGCCGCGTCACCAGTACCTGCCCGTGCACTAGCGTGGGCAGCATCGATCGTCCACCGATGCGGACGACGGGAATCCAGCGCGCCACGTCAGTGGTTTTGCGCGCGCCCATGGTGCGCGTGGGCGTCGTGGCCATCGGCATGGTGGTGCTCGTGGTCCTCGCCCTCGGCATACTTGAAGAAGCTCACGTAGGCGGCCACGTAATCACGCGCGGCGGGCACATCGTTCACGTCGAACGTCTTCTTCCCGAGCGCCGCCTCGAAGCGGCGATGCAGTTCCGCACGCCGGTCGGCCGGCGCCAGTGCGGCCACTTGGCTGTCGTCGCCGCTTTCCAGCGCGCGGTCTGCCGCCACGACGATGGGATCGATTTCGGTGCCGGTCGGCTGGATGCCCGTGAACCCGACGCCTTCGCCCATGCGATGGAGGCGCACCAGGGTCTCCAGGAACAGCCGGTCCGCGACTTCGGCGGCCTGCGGGCCGAGCTTGCGGACGGCCAACGCCTTGTTGAAGACCTCGGTCAGCTCCGCCTCGCCATCGGCCTGGATCCACTTGAGGGCGTGGTTGACGTTGCCCGTCTCCAGCGCACGGCGCCCGTCGGTGACGGCGGGACCGTCGGCGGTGTCGCAATGCGCTGCGGCCGTGGGGAGGACCAATTCGATGAGCGAGCAGATGAGCGCGTGGACGGACACGGGCAACTCCTTCGTACGAGCGACCATTCCCTTGTACATTCGCTGGGCCAGGGCTCGTTGACCCGGCTCAATCGGAGCTGGGATCGAGAATGTCCCAAGTTGGCACCCCGCGCCGGGACTTGCATGCTCTCCATCGGCGTCCATGACCGCGCGACCTAAAGCCATCTTGCTGGATGCCCTCGGCACCCTGATCGGCCTCGAACCGCCGACGCCGCGCCTGCAAGCAGGACTGCACGCTCGCGGGTATGACGTGAGCGCCGAACAGGCAAAGCGGGCGATACGCGCGGAGATCCGCTACTACCGCGCACATCTGGACGAAGGACGCGACACCGAGTCCTTGCAGGACCTGCGGGAGCGCTGCGCGGCGGCGATGGAACCCGAGCTGCCGGGCGTCCCGCGCGCCGTCATCCTCGAAGCACTGCTCGCCGCGCTGCGCTTTTTCGCCTATCCGGACGCGGTGCCGGCGCTGACCGCGCTGCGCGCCAGCGGCATCCGGTTGGTGGTCGTCTCCAACTGGGACTTCTCGCTGCACGAGCGCCTGTCCGAGACCGGGCTGACCCCGTTGCTCGACGGCGCGATCGCCTCGGCCGAGGTCGGCGCCGCGAAGCCCGACCCGGCGATCTTCGCCCGGGCGCTCGAGCTCGCAGGTACGACTAGCGCCTGGCATGTTGGCGACACGCCCGAGGTCGACCTCGACGGTGCGCAGGCCACCGGGCTGCCCGGGATCTTGCTCGATCGCACCGGCGCTGCGCCGGGCGCGCTGAAAACGCTGCTCGAGCTCATACCCTTGATCAGCGGCGAGCGGGGTGGGTGATGAACGGGTCACTGGAAACCGATCGCTTCGCGAGTCGCGCCGAAAACGCCTCGGCTGCGGCGACGATGCTGCTGTGAAGACCAGTTTCCGGCAGGAGCGGACGTACGCTGTCCGCTTCCGCCCGAGCCGCAAACGGTTGCTGCTAATCGAGACCCGCTAGGTAGGCGCCCGGCCCATCGACGAACATTCCTGGGTGCGGGCCGAAGTGTTGACATGGGTCAAGTTGGCCGCGGGAACATCCTGGCCGCGAGCTCGTTTGAGTCAGGGCGATGGGTCGGAGGATCCATCCGGATTCCCCTAGCCACTGAACGAGGTTCCCGATGAAATCGACAAGAATGTCCACGCTCTTAACGGCGCTGCTGATCAGTAGCGGCGCGCTCGTCACCACCGCATGGGCTGCGACGGCCGTGCACGACCACGGCCATGCGGCCGCGGCCAAGCCTCTGCCCTCGGGCCAGCGATGGGCCACCGATGCGCCGCTTCGCGAGGGCATGACGAAGATGCGCAGCGCACTCGAGTCCAGGCTCGAGGCCATCCACGGCGACACTCTCGCAAACGACCAGTACAAGACCCTGGCGCAGATCACCGAGACGCAGATCGCGCACATCGTGGCGAACTGCAAGCTCCCTCCCGATGCGGACGCCGCGTTGCATGGCGTCATCGCCAAGATGGGCGAGGGGGCCGACGCGATGTCGGGCAAGTCCAAGGCCAAGCCCCGCGAAGGCGCCGTGCTGCTCGCCGAAGCGCTCGACGAATATGGCCGCACCTTCGACCATCCCGGCTGGAAGCCGCTGCACTGAGCACTGATCTCGGGAGCCGCCCCCAGTCTGCAGCGGTCGGTCGTTCGCGACCGCGGGCCGACCTGTAAGCTGAGCCGCGAGGATGCCGGAACAAGCGGACGGCTCGTCCGTTGAAGCCACTAAGGCCAGGCTTGCAGGAATCGCAACCTTCGGACGCGCAGTTGGTGCAGCGGTCGCTCGCGGGCGACCGCAGCGCTTTCTCGTCGCTGGTGCGCCGGCACCAGCGGGCACTGCATCGCTTCCTCCTACGCATGGTGGGGTCGCATGACGAGGCTCTGGAATTGACACAGGAGACGTTCGTGCGCGCATGGCAGGCTCTGCCGCAGTGGCTGCCGGATGCAAAGTTCAACACCTGGTTGTTCAGGATCGGAAGCAATGCCGCACTCGATGTGCTGCGGCGGCGTGCCGCAGTCGAGATCGTTCCCATCGAGAACGCGGTCGAGGCGGTGCACCCAGGCGCGGGGCCCGAGCGCCAGGTGCAACTGCGACAAGAGGTGCGCCAGCTCGAGGCGACGCTGTCACGGCTGTCGCCCGAGCATCGGCAGATCCTGCTGTTGCGCGAGGTGGAGGACATGGCCTACCAGGAGATCGCCCAGGTACTGTCAGTCAGCGAAGGCACCGTCAAGTCTCGACTGGCGCGCGCGCGCACGGCGCTGATCGAGCACTTGCGGCAGGATGCGACATGAGCGACCGTGAACCGTGCCCTCGGATCGAATCACTGTCGTCGTGGATCGATGGTGAAATGGCCGACGCCGAGCGAAACGCACTGCAGGCCCACGTGGCGGGGTGTCCAGTGTGCCAACCGGTTGTCGCGCAGCTTCAGCAGACGCGCTCTCTCTTTGCCGAGCTGCCCCACGACTCCATCGACTTTGACTTGGCGCCGGCGATCGACCGCCTCATCGCTTCCGCTGCAAGCGGCGTATCGGCACACCCGTTGCGTGCGAATCGTGGGCCGCGTCGTCGCATTCCCTGGTGGCGCTGGGCCGCCCTCGTGCCCGGCGGCACCCTTGCGGTCGCCGTCGGCCTGTGGCTGGGCGCCAGCCTGATGCCTGCCGGCGCGCTGCCGCGGACCGGAGCCACGGGTGCGCAGATGGCAGCGTTCTCGGCAACGCCGCCGGGCTCCTTGTGCCCGGCACCGGCTGCCTGCGGAGGGCCCGTGCGATGAAGCGCAATCCTTGGGTTTGGCTGTTCGCCGTGTCGCTGCTCGTGAACATCGGTCTCATCGCTGCGCCGCTCATCGCCCGCTGGCAAACGGACGGCGCCAGCGAGCGCGCGTTGTTCGGCATGGGGCATCAGGCGGTCCCCGACCACCTGGGCCTGGATCCGGCGCAGCGCGCACACTGGCATGCGCTGGAGGAGGGCTTCGTGCGGGAGCTGCACGACTCGGGCCGGCAGATTCAGCAGCATCGCGAGCACATGGTGCGCGAGATCATGTCGGAGCGCCCCGACTCGGCGGTGATCGAGCGGGAGCGTGGCACCATCTTCTCCCTGCAAGAACAGCAGCAGCGCCGCGTCATCGAGCAACTCCTGCGGGAGCGCGAACTGCTGCGCCCTGATCAGCGAGCCGCGCTGGCGCGGCTGCTGCTCGCGCAAGACGCAGGGCTGCGCCCGCAACCTTGAGGCGAGCGCTGGTGACCTGCTCCCCACCAGCCGTACCAAGGTAAAGGAAGTGAAGTCCGCTCATCGGGAGAATGGCGGACATGAGGAAGAGCAAGTACAGCGAGGAACAGATCATCGGGTTCCTCAAGCAGGCCGAGGCCGGGATGCCGGTGGCCGAGGTGTGCCGCAAGGGCGGCTTCAGCGACGCGACGTTCTACAAGTGGCGCTCGAAGTTCGGCGGCATGGAGGCGTCGGACGCGCAGCGGCTGCGTGATCTCGAGGCTGAGAACGCCAAGCTCAAGAAGCTGCTGGCCGAGGCGCACCTGGACATGCACGCGCTCAAGAGCGTTCTCGGGGTAAAGCGCTAGCCCCACAGGTCAAGCGCGAGGCGATCGGCAGGATGGTCGAGCAACACCACCTGTCGGAGCGCCGAGCGTGTCGTCTTGTGGGGCTCTCCCGCGACAGCTACCGCCACCCGCCCGAAGCCGACGCCGCCACGCGCGAGCTGGCCGGACGGATCGTCGAGATCGCCCACGTTCGTCGGCGCTTCGGCTACCGGCGCATCCACGATCTGCTGCGCCCGCAGTTCCCGGGCGTCAACCACAAGCGTGTCTGGCGCCTGTACAGCGCCGCGAACCTGGCCGTGCGCAAGCGCAAGAAGGTGCGCCGCCCGCCGGCCGAGCGCGTGCCGCTGCAGATGGCCAGCACCGTCAACGAGGTGTGGAGCATGGACTTCGTCAGTGACAGCCTGGCCAACGGCCGGCGCCTGAAGTGCCTGACGGTGGCTGACGACTTCAGCCACGAGTGCGTGGACATCACCGTGGACTACGGCATCTCGGGCGAGTACGTCACGCGGCTGCTCGACCGCGCCGCGGTCTTCCGCGGCTACCCGGCCGCGGTCAGGACCGACAACGGGCCGGAGTTCACCAGCCGGGCCTTCATCGCCTGGACGATCGAGCATCACGTCCGGCATCTGCTCATCGAGCCGGGCAAGCCCATGCAGAACGGCTACATCGAGAGCTTCAACGGCAAGTTCCGCGACGAGTGCCTCAACGAGCACTGGTTCATCACGATGGCACACGCGCGCCGAATCATCGAAGCGTGGCGAATCGAATACAACACCGAACGCACACACAGCTCGCTGGACGATCTAACTCCAGAAGAGTTTGCAATGAAGCTTTCAAAGCAAAGCCAACAGAGCGTATCTTTAACCGCGGACTCTAAACCCATGCCGTACTAAAACGGGTGTCAGGTCGCCTGGATAACATCGGAGAATAGCTACCTACTAGCGCAACGACGGGGC
>JBLMVT010000082.1:0-2985 GCA_050256835.1 Betaproteobacteria bacterium
CCGTGGGCAATCGCCTGTTGCGCGAGGTCATAGACGCGCGGCAGTCCGGCCGCAGTGCCGTTGACCGGTTCCTGGGAAAGCCGAGGCAACTGTCGGCTGTAGCCCCGGGGCAAGTGCCGGCGCGCGGTGCGCACCTCCTGCTCGATGAGGTAGAAGTTGTCGAGCAGCCACTCCGCCGCCGGCGTGAAGCGGCGCTCGGCATCGGGCGTCGCGGCCAGTTGCTTGCTGAGGTCGGAGAGCACGCGCTCGTTGGACGCCAGGCGAGCCAGCAACCGGTCCGGCAATGGCACGCGGCTTAGCGCGTGCGTCGCGGCCAGGCGCTTGCCGTGCAATGCCATCTGGTCGGCGCTGAAAAGTTCGGCTCGCAGCGGCTCTTCGATCGCCTGTTCCGGGGCATGCGAGATCGAACGGTCGCGCCCCCACCAGCGACGGGTTCGACGCATCGTCGTGTGGAGAAAGTTCGGTTGAGCGCGCATTGATCGAGGTCTGGGCGAGGCGAGGCAACTTATCACGCCCGGCACGCAGCGAGCGCGGCACGATGCGTGGGGCCGTTGGCGGCCGGCGTCGGCGTCTGTGCGCCAGCGCACAGACGAAAGCGCCGTCACGGAGCAGATTTGACGGGTAACAGCCGTCCGCACGAACCCATGACTCCGCACGAACCCATGACTCCCTCCCCGTTCTTCCACGAGGCCTCAGGCGCCGTCCGGTTCTGGGTCGTTTCGCGCGACAACGACGTCGTCGGCGCCACCATCGGCAAGGAGACCCTGCACTACCGCTTCCAGGCCGAACTCAGCGGTGCGGACGCCCTCGCGACCTACAACGCCCATCGCGACGAAATCGACGAAGCGGTGCGGCGCAGGATCGCCCTCGGCTCGATCGAACCCGTGATGTTGCGCGAGACCGACGTGGCCGCCTCCCGCTGAGCGCAGGCGGCCCAGCACGCCCCATCCAATAACCATCCACTTGGATGGTGTAGCATGGGCGAATGCCCGCCCGAAGCGCCTCGCTCGCCGCCGCTCCCAAGCCTGCCGACGAGAAGATCACCGTCAACCTGGGCTACGTCGATCTCGGCCAGATCGACCTCCTGGTCCAGGAGGGCTTCTACGCGAACCGCACCGACCTGATCCGCACCGCGATCCGCAACCAGCTTGCCGTTCACGCGGACGCGGTGAAGCAGTCGGTGGCCCGGAAAACACTGGTGCTCGGCATCCAGCACTTCAGTGCCGACGAATTGCGCGCTGCGCAGGCAGCCGGACAGAAGTTGCAGATTCGTGTGCTCGGTCTGGCGTCCATCGCTGCCGACGTCAGCCCCAAGCTGGCGCTCGCGACCATCGAGTCGGTGGTGGTGCTCGGTGCACTGCACGCCAGTCCCGCGGTGAAGACAGCCCTCGCGAGCCGCATCCGTTGAGCCCAACCCGGAACATCGCCATGACTTCCGCCTTCCCGCACCTGATGTCCGAAGCCGCGCGCCTGACACGCGCGGGCGACCTGCATGCCGCCACCGCAGCGATTCAGGCTGCACTGCGCGGCGCAACGCCCGCTCCGCGGCCGAGTCGCGACGCGGACATCATCGATGTCGAGTCGCGCGTGGTGGGCGAACGCCCGATCGGCACCCTCGAGTCAAAGGCACGCCAATCCGACGCGAGGCCGGCCTGGGCGCCCGATGCCCCGCCCGCCGGTCGGTTCATCGCCGGCAGCCATACCGACGTTGCCGGAACCCGCGAGTACAAGCTGTATGTCCCGCCGGGCTATCGGGGGCAATCGCTGCCGCTGGTCGTGATGCTGCACGGCTGCACGCAGGACCCCGACGATTTCGCCGCGGGAACCGGCATGAACGACGCCGCCCGGGAGCGCGACTTCCACGTCCTCTATCCCGCCCAGGCGCAGCACGTCAATCCATCGCGTTGCTGGAACTGGTTCAAGCACAACCACCAGCGACGCGACCGTGGAGAGCCTGCGCTGCTCGCGGGCATGACGAGCGACGTGATGAAGCGCTACAACGTCGACCCGCATCGGGTCTACGTGGCGGGCCTGTCCGCAGGCGGCGCGATGGCGGCGATCCTCGGCGAGGCCTACCCCGAGTTGTTCGCGGCGGTGGGCGTGCACTCCGGCCTGCCGCCCGGCTCGGCAAGGGACGTCAAGTCGGCGTTCGCCGCGATGAAAGCGGGCGCGGCGGCCGGGGCGTCGAGCGGCACGGCGCCGCCGACGATCGTCTTCCACGGCGACCGCGACACCACGGTGCACCCGGTCAACGGCGAGCGCCTGGCCGCCGCCAGCGCGGGCAACGCGACGCCCGAAGTCATGCGCGGGCGAAGCGGCCAGGGCCGGGCCTACACGCGCAGCGTCTACCGCAGCGACAGCGGCCGCGTCGTCGCGGAGCACTGGGTCGTGCACGGCGCGGGTCACGCCTGGTCGGGTGGCAGCGCACGCGGAACCTACACCGACGCCAGTGGTCCGGACGCGACCGAAGAGATGCTTCGCTTCTTCCGCGACGCCGTCGCCGGGGAAAGGGACCTGCAGCGCCGCGGATGACGCCGTTCCTGCTGCGCCGATGGCGATCCGCCCAGGTGCAGTCGACCTGGGCACGGCGATCTGCGGAAGAGTTGGGCGTTCACCGCCGTAATTGCCGCCGTCACTGCCGGAAGGGGCACTACATTCGTCCGAATGGCCCCCCGATGACGTTGGGTGAATTCGTGCAAGTGCAGCTCCCCGTTCCGTCCTCGCCGTGGAAAACGTTGCGCAGGCTGTTGTTGTTGTCGTTGCTGGCCGCCGTGGCGGTGCTCGCCTGGATGGTGTTCGACGAGTATCGGACGTCGGACCTGCAGGCGCGCTATCTGAGCAGGCTGGCCGGGGAACTTAGCTTTCGCGTCGAGCCGGGGCCGAGTTACGACATCCGTTATCCCGGGCCCGGTCCCTACGACCAGCGGCTGGGCTATGCGCAGCTGCCGCGCTACGTCGACAAGCTTCGCAGCCAGGGCTACGAGG
>JBLMVT010000083.1:0-2606 GCA_050256835.1 Betaproteobacteria bacterium
ACGGCGAGGAGGAATTCGTCTTCGTCGCCGGCGGCATCCTCGAGGTGCAGCCGGGCACGGTGACGGTGCTCGCCGACACCGCGATCCGCGGCCACGACCTCGACGAGGCCAAGGCCACCGAGGCCAAGAAGCACGCCGAGGAAGCGATGAAGAACGCCAAGAGCGACATCGACTTCGCCAAGGCGCAGGGCGAGTTCGCGGCGATGGCGGCGCAGATCGCGGCGCTGAGGAAGTTCCGCAAGAAGGCGTGAACGGCCGGCGATCGCCGCATGCCATCGTGAGCCCGCCCCCGGCGGGCTCTTTCGTTTGCGCTTGTCACACTTCACCTCGGCGGCGTTCGCGGCTAGTCTGCGGCTGGCGCCGACGCCACCCGACCGCCGAGGACACCGCAATGAACCCCGCCATCCGCCGCCACACGCTGGGCGACATCCTGCATCGCAGCGCGATGCGAACGCCCGCGAAGCTCGCCATTGCCTGCGGCGACGTGCGCTGGAGTTACGCTGAGTTCGACCGCGTCTGCGACCGTCTCGCCGCCGGCCTCTCCGGGCGCGGGATCGCCAAGGGCGACCGCGTCGCGATCCTGGCGCGCAACTCGCATGCCTTCGCAGCGCTGCGCTTTGCGCTGGCGCGGCTCGGCGCAGTGCTGGTGCCGATCAACTTCATGCTCAAGGCCGACGAGGCCGCCTACATCCTGCGCCACGCGGGCGCGCGCATGCTGGCCACCGACAGCGGTCTGGCGGGGCTGGCGCGCGCGGCGGCCGCGCTCGACACGGCGGTGCGCGAGTTCGTCTGGCTGCCCTCCGAGGAGCCGACGACGCCGGTCGAGGGCATGACGAGCTTCGACGAGCTCGCCGCCGCGACCGGTCCCGTGCCGGCGCTCGAACTGGCCGGGACCGACTTGGCGCAGATCGTCTACACCAGCGGCACCGAGTCGCTGCCCAAGGGGGCGATGCTGACCCACGACGCCGTGCTGTGGCAGTACGTCAGCTGCGTGATCGATGCCTCGGTCGCGGCCGACGACCTCGCGCTGCACGCGCTGCCGCTGTACCACTGCGCCCAGCTCGACGTGTTCCTCGGGCCGTCGGTCTACGTCGGTGCGACCAACGTGATCACCGCCAAGCCGGTGCCCGAGAACCTGCTGCCGCTGATCGAGCGCCACCGCATCAGCTCCTTCTTCGCGCCGCCGACGGTGTGGATCGCGCTGCTGCGCTCCCCGCTGTTCGACGCGACCGACCTGTCCTCGCTGAAAAAGGGCTACTACGGCGCCTCGATCATGCCGGTCGAGGTGCTGCGCGAGATCGCGCGCCGGCTTTCGCGGGTGAAGCTGTGGAACCTGTACGGCCAGACCGAGATCGCGCCGCTGGCGACCATGCTCGGCCCCGACGACCAGCTGCGCAAGCCGGGCTCCGCCGGACGGGCAGTCACCAACGTCGAGACGCGCGTCGTCGACGACGCGATGCGCGACGTGAAGCCCGGCGAGGTCGGCGAGATCGTGCATCGATCGCCGCAGCTGCTGCTCGGTTACTTCCACGACGACGAGCGCACCGCCGCCGCGTTCGAGGGCGGCTGGTTCCACTCGGGCGACCTGGCGACGGTCGACGACGAGGGCTACATCACCGTGGTCGACCGCAAGAAGGACATGATCAAGACCGGCGGCGAGAACGTCGCCAGCCGCGAGGTCGAGGAGGCGATCTACCGGCTGCCGCAGGTGTCCGAGGTGGCGGTGGTCGGCGTGCCGCACCCGCGCTGGGTCGAGGCGGTGACGGCGGTGGTCGTCGTCAAGGCGGGGCAGGCGCTGTCCGAGGCGCAGCTGCTCGAGCACTGCGCCGCGCACCTGGCCTCGTTCAAGGTGCCCAAGCGCGTGGTCTTCGCCGATGCGCTGCCGAAGAACCCGAGCGGCAAGCTGCTCAAGCGCGAACTGCGCCGCGCGCACGAAAAGCTGTTCGCGGCGGAATAAGCGCGCTCGGCGTTCGTCCATCGCAGGGTGTGCCACCCCCGCATGGAGATGCCGACCATGAAGCTCCGCCACCTCGCCCCGCTCGCTCTCTTGTGCGCCGCCGCGCTCGCCCAGGCCCAGTCGCCCGTCAAGGTCGCCGACGGCATGGTCGTGAACGCGACCGGCATGACGGTCTACACCTTCGACAAGGACATGGCCGGCAGCGGCAAGAGCGCCTGCAACGGCCCGTGCGCGCAGCTGTGGCCGCCCGTGATGGCCGAGGCCGGCGCCAAGCCCGACGGCGACATGACCCTCGTCACGCGCGACGACGGCACCAAGCAGTGGGCCTGGAAGGGCAAGCCGATCTACCTGTACGCGAAGGATGCGAAGCCGGGCGACAAGGCCGGCGACAATTTCAAGGACGTGTGGCACGTGATCAAGCCGTGATGCGCGCCGCCGGCCGCCGATGCCCGCCTGGCCCGACGAAGCCGAGCTGACGGCCTGCCTGCCCAGCCTGCGCCGCTACGCGCGCGGGCTGGCGCGCGAGCGCGACGGCGCCGACGACCTGGTGCAGGACACGCTCGAGCGCGCCTGGGCCGCGCGCTGGCAGCGCCGCGGCGACACGCGCGCGTGGCTGTTCGGGATCATGCACAACCTGTTCGTCGACCGG
>JBLMVT010000084.1:0-3523 GCA_050256835.1 Betaproteobacteria bacterium
CGGTCTCGTCGCCGTCCTTCAGGTCGCGGGCGATCCAGGCCGCGACCTGCTGCACGTTGGCCACCAGGTTGCCGTGCGTCAGGACCACGCCCTTGGCGACGCCCGTGGTGCCGCCGGTGTATTGCAGGAAGGCGATGTCGTCGTGGCCGAGCGCCACCTCGTCGAGCGAGAGCGCACGGCCCTCGCGCAGGGCGTCGTTCAGCTCGACCGCCCCGGCGATGCGCCAGGCCGGCACCAGGTGCTTGACGTACTTCACCACCAGGTTGGTGACGACCTCCTTGACCATCGGGAATAGGTCGCCGACCTCGGTGGTGACCACCGTCATCGGTGGCAGCACCTTCTTGTCGAGCACCTCCTGCAGCGTGTGCGCGAAGTTCTCCAGCACGACGATGACGCGCGCGCCGGAATCCTTCAGCTGGTGCTCGAGCTCGCGCGCCGTGTACTGCGGGTTGACGTTGACGACCGTGTAGCCCGCGCGCAGGGCGGCGAACAGCACCACGGGGTACTGCAGCAGGTTGGGCAGCATGATCGCGATGCGCTCGCCGCGCTGCAGGCCGAGCCCCTGCTGGAACCAGGCGCCGAGGTCGCGGCTGGCGCGCTCGAGCTCGGCGTAGCTCAGCGTCACGCCCATGTTGCTGTACGCCGGCAGCGCGGCGAAGCGCTTGCAACTGCTCTCGAACACCTCCTTCAGCGAAGAGTAGGCGTCGATGTCGGCCTCGGCCGCGATGCCGGGCGGGTAGTGCTTCAGCCAGATGCGTTCCACGGACAGCCCCTAGAAGCTGTAGGCCGCGCCCAGCGTATAGATGATCGGCCGCAGGTCGAGCGTGCTGGTGATCACCGTGCTCGACTTCGCGACCAGGTCGGTCTTGGTCTGGATCACGGTCACGCTGGCGAACACCGCCCACTGGCGCGACAGCGCGTAGGAGATGCCGCCCTTGGCGGCGGGGCCGACCGAGTCGCTCAGCGAAACCTGGCCCAGCGTCGACTCGATGCCGACGAAGCGGGTGTAGTTGATGCCGGCGCCGAGGTACGGCCGCCACTTCGCGCCTTCGTCGCCGAAGTGCCAGTTGACGAACAGCGTCGGCGACACGTTCTTGGTCGACATCACCTTGCCGAGGAAGGCGACGCTGCCGGTAGCGACGGTGTCGATGGTCGGCGGCAGCCCCAGCCCCAGCTCGACGCCGAGGTGCGGCGTGATGCGCCGCTCGACCTCGAAGATCAGCGTGTTGGCGTCCCCCGTGTGGACGTCCGCGCCGGGCGGCACGCCGATGCCGACGAGGCCGTTGTTGGTCTGTTTGGTGGTGTAGCGCGCGAGGCCGGCCTTCACCGTCCAGTTCAGCGGCTCGGTCTGCGCCAAGGCGCCGGTCGTCAGCGCAGCGCCGACGGCGAGCGCGCACAGGGTGCGGTTCATGGGAGATCCTTTCAGAGCCAGCCGTAGGCCTGCAGTTGCTGCAGCACGGCGTCGCCGAGCGCCTTGTGGCCGCCGCGCGTCGGGTGATTGCCGTCGGCGTAGAACCAGGTGTCGGGGTCGGCGCCCGCGGCCAGCGCGTTGTAAGGGACGCCGGGCGTGACGTTGCAGAACAGCGAGGTGCCGCTGGTGATCCGGTTCTGAGTGATGGCGGCGATCTTCGCCTTGTCGCAGGCGGGCGTGGCCGTGTCGGCGAAGACGATGCCGGTCGGCGACGTCTTGCCGGTCACCGTGGTCTTCCACATCGACGCGATGTCGACGATCTGCACCGGCTGGCCGGTCAGGCCGTCGCGCAGCCAGAGGTTGAAGATGTCCGACAGGCCGGTCAGCACCGGCTTCAGCTGTGGCGGCAGCTCCGCGCCCTCGGGCGAGAGCGACAGGTCGACCGCGTTCGTCACCGCGACATAGCGCGCCCCCTTGGCGAGGATCCGGTCGCGGATGTAGCCGGCCAGTTCCTGCGCCGCCTGCTTCATCGCCCCCTGCGCCTCGCTCTGCGCCTGGAACAGCAGCGCGTTGGCCTGGTCGGCGGTGATCTTGCCGGCCTGCGCGTCGGCCTTGATCTGCCCTGCCTTGCCGGCAAAGATCGCGATCTGCGTGAACGCGTCGTTCAGGCCGGCCTCGACGAACACCAGGTCCGTGTCCTTGAACGAGCCGAAGCGCGCGAGGTGGTTGTCGATCTGCGTCACGATCGGCACCGTCAGCGCGCCCTGGTCGTGGTTGATGCCATTCGGGTCGGTGACCATCGCGCCGCCCTGCGCGTAGTCGGTGCAACTGTTGGCCAGCGCCGGGTTGGCGGCGGCCGGGCAGTCGACCCACTGGCCGGCGAAGCCGACGCGTGCCGGCGTCAGCACGATGCCGAGCGCGCCCGCGACCCGTTCCACCCACACCAGCGAGGTGCTGCTGTTGGTGGTGAACTTGCCGCCGATGAACGGCGGCTGGCCGTTGCCGGTGGCCGAGGTCGCGGGCGTATAGGTGCCGGCGTCGCTGACGCTGTCGCCGAACACCACCACCGCCGCGAAACTGCCCTTGGTGGTCGGCGCACCGGACGGCGAGCCGCTGCCCGGGACGTCTTCCGAGCCGCCGCAGGCCGCGAGCAACACGCCCGCGACGAGCGACAGCCCCCAGGCTCGCATCGTCTTCATCTATCTTCTCCCTGATCGTGTCGACAGCCCGGCGGACAATGTCGCGCGGCGCACGGAATGCCGGTTGCGCGCCGTCAAACCAGCGTCATGTCCGGGTTGATCGAACACAGTCCGAGCCGAGCGGCGTTCCTGCGTGGCATGCTGGGCCTCGGCGCGCTCGCGGCCTGCGGCGTGCCGGCGGCCCAGGCAGCGACTCCCATGATCAGACGCCCCATCCCCTCCAGCGCCGAGCCGCTGCCGGTCATCGGCTGCGGCACCTGGCAGACCTTCGACGTCGGCGCCGACGCCGACGCGCAGGCGCGGCTGGCGCAGGTGCTGCAGGTGCTGTTCGACGCCGGCGGCTCGGTGATCGACAGCTCGCCGATGTACGGCAGCTCGGAACAGGTCGTCGGCGACGTGCTGGCATCGATGCATGCGCGCGAGCGCGCCTTCCTCGCCACCAAGGTGTGGACGCACGGCAGGCGCGAAGGCATCGAGCAGATGGAACGCTCGCTGGCGCGGCTGCGCAGCGGGCGCATCGAGCTGATGCAGGTGCACAACCTGGTCGACTGGAAGACGCAGCTCGCGACACTGGCGGCGTGGAAGCGCGAGGGCCGCGTGCGCTACGTCGGCGTCACCCACTACACGCCGAGCGCGTACCCCGAACTCGAGCAGGTGCTGCGCCGGCAGCCGCTCGACTTCGTGCAGCTCGACTACGCTGCCGACGACCGCGCGGTCGAGACGACGCTGCTGCCGCTGGCGGCCGAACGCGGCGTGGCGGTGATCGTCAACCGGCCGTTCGGCGGCGGCGGCCTGCTGCGCTCGCTGCTCGCGCGCCCGCTGCCGGCGTGGGCCGGCGAGATCGGCTGCACGACGTGGGCGCAGCTGCTGCTCAAGTTCGTGCTCGGCCACTCGGCGGTGACCTGCGTCATCC
>JBLMVT010000085.1:0-3875 GCA_050256835.1 Betaproteobacteria bacterium
GTTGAACAGGGACAGGTCGGCGTCCTCGGGGTCGGCAGTCGGCTCCCAGACCCCGGATTCGCGCAGCACGTCGGCCATCTTCGCAGAGTCGTACTCGTTCATCTGGCAGCCGAAGGTCTTGATGTAAACCTTCCTTGTCGCAACCATCGCCGCTCCCTTCAGCGCCGCGACCAGGTCTGCGCAGCCGGGTCGAAGCGCCAGCGCGACGCCTCGTCGGCGGTGGTCGGCCAGGGGCTCTTCGCGAGCTCGTCGGGGCGCAGGATCCAGACTTCGTTGACCAGCCCGCCGATGCCGACCGTGTAGTTCACGATCGCCTTGCGGTTGAACAGCGTCGACGGCAGCTCGAGCAGGTTGTTCTGCGCATGGATGCGCGCCGCCGGCGACAGCCGCACCGGCTCGCCGTTGAGCGTGATCTCGGGCATCGGGCCGAAGGCGATCGTGCCGCGCAGGGCATCGTGCGGGAAGTGGCGCGGCACCTGGGCGAGGGCCGGGGCGGCGACGGTGACGGCCGCGACGGCGGCGACCAGCAGACGGTGCAACATGGGGCAGGGAGTTTACCGCTGGCCCTGCGGCGCGGCGCGGCCGATCATGCGCCCGGATCGCCGTTCCCGCGGCGAGCGGGAGACGACATGGCACGCGAGTATCTGCTGGACCGCCTGATCGGCGCCGCGCGGCCCGACCTCGGCAGCGCGGCGCGCCTGCGCGAGTTCGAGGCCGCGCCGTATGCCGAGCGCATCGCCGCTCGCAGCACGCTCGAGGCGCTGCAGCTCGGCGCCGCGCACGACCCCGACGCGCCGGCACTCGTCTTCCTGCCGAACGCCGACCCGGCCGAGACGCCGCGCACGCTCACGCACCGGCAGTTCATGGCGCGGCTGACGCAGACCGCCAACGCGTTCACGACGCTCGGCGTCGGCGCCGGCGATGTCGTCAGCCTGCTGCTGCCGCTGCTGCCGCAGAGCTTTGGCGCACTGTTCGGCGCCGAGGCGGTGGGCATCGCCAACCCGGTCAATCCGCTGCTCGAGGCCGGCCAGATCGCCGACATCCTGCGCGCCGCGCGCACCCGGGTGCTGGTGACGCTGGGCCCGACGCCGGGCAGCGACCTGTGGGACAAGGTGCAGCGCATCCGTGCCGAGCTGCCCGAGCTGCGCGCCATCGTAGTGGTCGGCGGCGCCGACGATCCGGCGCAACGGGTGTTCGCTTTCGACGCATTGGTCGACGCCCAGCCGGCCGACCGGCTGGTTGCCGGGCGCCGCATCGAAGCCGGCGACACGGCGGCCTACTTCCACACCGGCGGCACGACCGGCATGCCCAAGCTGGTGCGCCACAGCCACGCGAACCAAGTCTACCAGGCCTGGGCGTGCGCCCTGATGCTGCCGCTGCGTCCGCGCGGGACGCTGCTGTTCGGCCTGCCGCTGTTCCACGTCGGCGGCGCGCTCACGCAGGGGCTCTCCGCGCTGGCCGCCGGCGGCACGCTGGTCGTGCTGTCGCCCGCGGGCTGGCGCAACCCGCAGGCGGTGCGCAACGTCTGGCGGCTGGTCGAACGCTGGCGCCCAGAGCTGTTCGGCGCGGTGCCGACCGTGCTCGCCGCGGCGCTCGGCGTGCCGTTCGACGGTGCCGACGTCTCGTCG
The DNA here is from genome assembly GCA_050256835.1 of Betaproteobacteria bacterium. Taxonomy (GTDB): domain Bacteria; phylum Pseudomonadota; class Gammaproteobacteria; order Burkholderiales; family Burkholderiaceae_C; genus JAMHWF01. The sequence goes on from JBLMVT010000085.1 coordinate 1,629, forward strand.
ATCCGCTGCGTCTCGGGCGGCGGATCGGCTATCCCCGTGGCGGTGGGCCGCGCCTATGCGGAGCGCTTTCGCGTGCCGGTGCTCGAGGTCTACGGCATGACCGAGACCGCGAGCGTGCATACCGTCGCCTACGCCGACCGGCCGCTGCGGCTCGGCTCGGTGGGCCATGCCGTGCCGTACAGCCGGGTGCGCGTGGTCGAGGTCGACCGCGAAGGGCGCTGGCTGCGCGACTGCGCGACCGACGAGATCGGCGTCGTCGCGATGCACGGGCCGGGCGTGTTCAGCGGGTACCTCAGCGAGGCGCACAACCGCGGCGCCTTCGTCGAGCCGGGCTGGGTCAACTCGGGCGACCTCGGCCGGCTCGACGCCGACGGCTACCTGTGGATCACCGGCCGCGCCAAGGACCTGATCATCCGCGGCGCGCACAACATCGACCCGACGGCGATCGAGGAGGTGTTCTTCCGCCACCCGGCGGTGGCGCTGGCGGCGGTGGTCGGCCAGCCCGACGCCTACGCCGGCGAGCTGCCGGTGGCCTACGTGCAGCTCAAGCCCGGCGCGATCGCCGACGCGGCCGCGCTGCTCGCCTTCGTTGCCGAGCACACGCCCGAGCGCGCGGCCAACCCGGTCGAGCTGGTGTTCATCGAGGCGATCCCGCTCACCGCGGTCGGCAAGGTGTTCAAGCCGGCGTTGCGCTGGCATGCGGCACAGCGCGCGGTGACGCGCATGCTCGACGGGCTGGCGCCCGCGGGAGCGGCGATCGCGGTCGAGGTCGGCGCGCACGCGGCGCACGGCAGCCTGATCACGGTGGCCGTCGAGGGCGTGGCCGAGCCGGCGCGCGCGGCGCTGGCGCGGCAGATCGACGAGCGGCTGGACCCGCTGGTGATGCGCCACGAGATCGCCTGGCGCTGAGCCCGACGAGGGCAGTTCGCTCCGCACTCGCTTGTCGCCACCGCTGCTTGCGTTAGGCCGCTGCGGCAGGGCGGGGGCGGCACGCCGAGTCCGGGCTGTCAGGACGGCTCGGGATAGAGACCGCGGTTGCGCGCGAACAGGCGAGCCAGCCCGAACAGGGCGTCGATGTTGGGCGTCGGCACGCCGACCTGCTGCGCGAGTTCGCGCACCGCGCCCACCAGCGCGTCCAGCTCGATCGGCTTGCCGGCTTCGACGTCCTGCAACATCGAGGTGCGGAAGGCGCCGAGCTTGCGCGTCACGGCGTGGCGCGATTCGGGCTCGGCGTCGATCGGCAGGCCGATGCGCGCGCCGATCGCCGCCGCCTCGCGCATGCAGCGCGACATGAAGCCGCGCACCAGCTCGTCGTCGAGGATGCGGTCGCCGCTGGCACCCGTGAGCGCGGAGATCGGGTTGACCGTCATGTTGCCCCACAGCTTGAACCAGAGGTCGTGCTGGATCGAGGCCGCCGGGTCGACCTCGAAGCCGGCATCGCGCAGCGCGCCGATCGCGGCGCGTGCGCGCGGCGTGTCGGCGCCGCCCGCGGGCTCGCCGACGATGAGGCGCCGGCCGGCGATGGGCCGCACCACGCCGGGCTCGGGCATGGCCGCCGACAGGTGGACGACGCAGCCGAGCACACGCTCGGGCGCGATCGCCGCCGAGACGGCGCCGCCCGGGTCGACGGACGCCAGCCGCAGGCCTGCCGGTGCACCACGCAGTCCGTGCGCGAACCACCAGGGCACGCCGTTCATCGCCGACAGCACGGTGCAGGACGGCCCGAGCAGCGGCGCGATGCCGCGCGCGACGGCGCCGAGCGCCGTGGCCTTGACGGCGACGATGACCAGGTCCTGCGCGCCGAGGTCGGACGGCCGGTCGCTGACGCGCAGGGGCAGGCAGCGGGTCGCCTCGACGCCATCGACGCTTTCACGCAGCGTCAGCCCGTCGCGTCGCACCGCCTCCAGCGTGGCGCCGCGTGCCACGGCGCACACCTCGGCGCCGCGCGCCGCCAGCCGCGCGGCGATCAGGCCGCCGATCGCGCCGAGACCATAGATGCAGATCTTCATCAGTCCCGGTACGACGGATCGGCGCGATCGACCAGCCGCACCAGGGCATCGAAGGCGTCGCGTCCGCCGCCACGGCGCGGGTCGAACTGCAGCGCGTCGGCACTGGCGCGGCGCTGGATCGCCTCCGGAATCGGCATCGTCGGCCCGAGCGCCGCGCCGGCCAGCTGGATCTCGCAGGCGCGTTGCAGCGTCCACAGCACGGCGAAGGCCTGCGCGATGCCGCCGCCCCAGGCGAGCA
>JBLMVT010000086.1:0-3990 GCA_050256835.1 Betaproteobacteria bacterium
GCTGCCCGGTGTGGCAGTTCCACCAGGTCTATTCGAGCGCCGAGACGCGCGAGTGGGTCTGGCAGGGGTGCACCACGGCCGGCATCGGCTGCCTCGAATGCAAGCAGCCGGTGATCGATGCCATCCTCGCCGAGCAGAAGCCCTGGCGCGAACGCGCCGCGGCCTATCTCGCCAACCCCAAGCAGGTGCACTGGATCGTCGAGGTCGGCACCGAGCGCGCGCGCACCATCGCCCGCGAGACGATGCGCGAGGTGCGCGAGGCGATGGGGCTGTCGTACTGAGTTGCATGCGTGACGCTCGGCGTGGCAGGTGGCCCGGGGGTGCGTCGACCGCGAATGGGACCTGCCCTGCCGCAGCGGCCTCGGCCCGCAAGTCCCGAGCCGAAGGCGACGGCTGATCAGGCCGCCGCACGCGGCGCCTTGGCGCGCCGAACGGCCGCCTCGACCTGCTGGCAGTTCGGCCCGCTGAATTCGGCGGCCAGCACGTCGAGGAAGACCCGGGTGCGCGCCGGCATCAGACGCCGCCCGGGGAACACGGCCCAGGCGGTGGCGGGCGGCAGCTGCCAGTCGGCCAGCACCGGCACCAGTTCGCCGCCGCGCACGTAGGGCTCGGCGAAGTGGTCGCCGATGCCGGCGATGCCGGCGCCGGCGCGCGCCAGCCGCAGCAGCATCTCCGGCGCGTTGGCCGAAACCCGCGCCGGCGGCAGCCCTTCCCACCGGGCCTCGGCGCGCGCGAGCCGCCAGCGCGCCGGCTCGCCGTTGCGCCCGAGCAGGCACAGCGCATCGTGCTCCATCAGCGCCTCGGGCTCGCTCGGCGTGCCGCGGCGTGCGAGGTAAGCCGGCGCCGCGTACAGCCCGTGGCTGAACACCGCCAGGCGGCGCGCGGCCAGCGTCGCGTCGTCGGGCAGCTCGCCCATGCGCAGCGCGAGGTCGAAGTTCTCGCCGATGAGGTCGACGCGGCGCGGCGACAGGTCGAGCTCGAGGCGGATCGCCGGGTGCCTGGCGACGAACTGCGCGAGCACCGCGACCAGCACGAGCTGGCCGATGTCCGAAGGCATCGACACGCGCAGCCGGCCGGCCGGTTCGGCCTGGCGGTGCTGCGCGAGCGAGGCTGCGGCCTCGACGTCGGCGGCGATCTGGCGCGCGTGCTCGAGCACGCTGCGGCCGAACTCGGTGACGGCGAGGCGGCGCGTCGTGCGCAGCAGCAGCCGCTCGCCGAGCTGCGCCTCGAGCGCCGCGATGCGCCGCGACAGCGTCGACTTCGGCAGCCCGGCGCTCGCCGCGGCGCGGCTGAAGCTGCCGGCGTCGGCGACGCGCGCGAACAGCAGGAGGTCGTTGGGCTCGAGGTTCATCGTTCCACCGCTGCAACGATGTTATCCATTCGCCGCTCTACCGCCGGCGGCGCGCCGCGCCTAGATTGGTTGTGCACCCAACCCCACGAGGATCCGCCATGACCCGCATCCTGCAGATCAATTCCAGCGCGCGGCGCGAAGGCTCGGAATCGACCCGCCTGGCCGGCCGCATCGTCGCTCGCCTGCGCGCCGATCATCCCGGCGCGACGCTGGTCGTGCGCGACCTCGCGCGCACGCCGCACCCGGTGCTCGACGAAGCCGCGCTGGCTGCGCTGTTCACCCCCGAGTCCGAGCGCAGCGCCGAGCAGGCGGCGCGCGTCGCGCTCGACGACGCGCTGATCGCCGAGATCATGGCCGCCGACGCGGTCGTGCTCGGCGTGCCGATGTACAACTTCGGCGTCCCCGCGCAACTGAAGAACTGGATCGACGCGATCTCGCGCGTCAAGGTCACCTTCCGCTACACGGACAAGGGGCCCGAGGGACTGCTCAAGGGCAAGAAGGTGTTCGTCGCGCTGACGCGCGGCGGCCGTTACCGCGGCACGCCGGCCGACACGCAGGTGCCGTACCTAAAGACCGTGCTCGGCTTCCTCGGCATGACCGACGTGCAGTTCGTCTACGCCGAGGGCCTGGCGATGGGTCCCGAGGCCGAGCAGGCCGCCATCGTCTCGGCGCGGGCACAGATCGAAGAGGTCTTTGCCACGGCCTGAAGATAATCGTCCGAAACCCGCCGAGGAGTCCGCATGACCGCCACCTCCACCCTGCACACCGAACACGTCGTCGCGCCGCGCGGCGTCGAGCGGCTGGTCGCCGGCCAGGCGACCTCCGACGGTGCGGGCGTCAAGCTCACGCGGGTGCTCACGCACACGCTGCAGCGCCGGCTCGACCCTTTCCTGATGCTCGACGCCTTCGGCAGCGACGACCCCGGCGACTACATCGCCGGTTTCCCGGACCATCCGCATCGCGGCTTCGAGACGGTGACGTACATGATCGCCGGGCGCATGCGCCATCGCGACAACGCCGGACACGAGGGTCTGCTGAGCAACGGCGGGGTGCAGTGGATGACCGCCGGCCGCGGCATCGTCCATTCCGAACTGCCCGAGCAGGAGTCCGGCCGCATGGAAGGCTTCCAGCTCTGGCTCAACCTGCCCGCGCGGGACAAGATGAACGCGCCCTGGTACCGCGACATCCAGTCCGAGTCGATCCCGCAGTTCACCACCGACGAGGGCGTGACGGCGCGCGTCATCGCCGGCGCGAGCCACGGCGTGGCCGGCGCGATGCAGCGCGAGCGCACCGAGCCGCTGTACCTCGACCTGCACTTCGAGCGCGCCGGCGCCGCCTTCGCGCAGTCGCTGCCGGCCGAGGCCAATGCCTTCGTCTACGTCTACCGCGGCGCGCTGGCGATCGGCGACACGGCGGTGCCGGCGCAGCGCATGGCGATCCTGAGCAACGAGCCGGGCCGCGACGGCGTCGTGCTGCGAGCCACCGGGGCGCTCACCAAGGCGCTGCTCATCGCGGGCCGCCCGCTGGGCGAGCCGATCGCGCAATACGGCCCCTTCGTGATGAACACGCAGGAACAGATCTTCGAGGCCGTGCGCGACTACCAGCAGGGCCGCTTCGGCGCCTGACCGCGCTGTCGTCCCCGCGCACGCGGGGATCCACGCGTTCGGCTTGACTTGCATTTAACCATCGCGTTAAATGAATGCATGGATGCGCTCTCCGCCGCCTTCGCCGCGCTGGCCGATCCGACGCGGCGCGCGATCCTGGCGCGCCTGGCGCTCGGCCGGGCGCACGTCGGCGAACTGGGTCGACCGTTCGACATCTCCGGCCCCGCCGTCTCGCGCCACCTGCGCGTGCTCGAGCAGGCCGGCCTCATCGAGCGCCGGGTCGACGCGCAATGGCGCATCTGCAGCCTGCGCGCCGAGGGCCTGCGTCGTGCCCACGACTGGCTCGAGCCCTACCGCCGCTACTGGGAAGAAAGCCTCGACCGGCTCGCCGAGCTGCTCGAGACGCCACCCGCCGCGCCGGCGCGCCGGCGTCGCCCCGCCAGCGCGAAGACTCCCCGCCGCACGAAAGGAAGGACCCGATGAACACCGCCACCGCCGAGCTGCAACTGCGCATCACCCGCTTCATTCGCGCGCCGCGCGAGCGCGTGTTCGACGCCTTCGTCACTGCGGAGACGATGTCCGCCTGGCAGTGCCCGCGCGGCATGCGCGTGGCGGCGGCGACGGCCGACGCGCGCGTCGGCGGAGCCTGGCGAGTGGAGATGCGCGCACGCGACGGCTCGAGCCACGTGGTCGGCGGGCGCTACCGCGAGCTGCAGCGACCCGACCGGCTCGCCTACAGCTGGCAATGGCAGGGCGACGGCCCGATGCCCGGCATCGAGACGCAGGTGGAGGTCGTCCTCGTCGCGCGCGACGGCGGCACCGAGCTGCGCCTCGTGCACAGCGGCTTCCCGACCGAGGCCCAGCGCGACGCCCACGGCCACGGCTGGGACTCGTGCCTCAACCGGCTCACGGACCTGCTCGACGAGCGCGGCAGCGCCGCCACGCTCACGTTGATGGGCGACACGCGCAGCACCTACACGCGCACCGCGCGCATGGCGTTCGCCGAAAAGGGCGTCGCCTATACGCTCGAAGCGT
>JBLMVT010000087.1:0-3126 GCA_050256835.1 Betaproteobacteria bacterium
CGGCGCGTCGTGGCCCTCGAGCCGGCCGAGCCGCCACAGCGAGATCGCCGCCAGCGGCAGGTTGACGGCGAACAGCCAGCGCCAGCTCGCGTGCTGCACGACCAGCCCGCCGACCACCGGCACGCCGACGCTGGCCAGCGTGAACACGACCGCGAAGTAGGCCTGGTAGCGCGCACGCTCGCGCGGCGGCAGCACCTCGCCGATCAGCGCCTGCGACAGCGACATCAGCCCGCCGCCGCCCAGCCCCTGCAGCATGCGCGCCGCGACCAGCAGCGCGAAGCTCGGCGCCAGCGCGCAGCCGAGCGAGCCGGCCGAGAACAGCACCAGCGCGCGGCGCAGCATGCGGCGCCGGCCGAGCGCGTCGCCGAGCTGGCCGTACAGCGGCACCGTGATCACCGCGGCGAGCAGGTAGCCGACCGCGATCCAGGCGCTCTCGGCCAGGCCGCCCAGCTCGCGCGTGATCACCGGCGTCGCGGTGGCGAGCAGCGTCTGGTCGACCGCAGCCAGGAACATCGGCAGCATGACCGCAGTGAACAGGCGCTGGAACCGCCCGCGATCGACGGCCGGAGCTGCGCGGGTCGGCCCCGTGTCGCGGCCCGGAGCCGGCCCGGGGGCGCTACGGCCCGCCTGCCGCGGCGGCGTCGGCACCGCGCTCATCCCTGGGCCAGCCCGAAGGTCGTGCGCAGCACGCCCAGGCCGCTCATCAATGCGTCGAGCTCGGCCCCCGAACGCGCTGCCAGCGCTGCCGCCAGCTCGCGCTCGGCACCGCGGCGCATGCGGCGCAGCAGCGCTCGGCCGGCCGCACTCAGGTGCAGCCGCGAGCGGCGCCGGTCCTCGGCGGCGGTGCGCGCCAGCACGTAGCCGCCACGCACCAGCCGGTCGACCAGCGCCGAGGCAGTGGCCACGCTGACGCCGAGGAAGGCCGCCACCTCGCTGATCGACGCGCCGGCGTTGCCGTCGACGAAGTTCAGGCAGCGGAACTGCGGCACCGACAGGCCGTCGCCGAGCTGCCCGCGCACGCCCAGGCGCAGCGCGTTCATCACCGCCGGCAGCACCTCGAGCACCTCGGCGGCGCAGGCCTGCGCGTCGGCGGCGGAGCGGATGCGGTGCGGCAGCGCGGACATGACGATGCTTAGCCTAGCAGAGCATTCGGCCGCGCATGTTGCTCGCCGGTTAAGCGGCCGCCGGGGCCGCTGCTTGCATCAGAAGGTGTGAAAGCTCAGCCTTGCCCGGTCGAGCCGAAGCCGCCTGCGCCGCGCGCCGAGGCGTCGAACTCGTCGACGCGGCGGAATGCCGCCTGCACCACCGGCACGACGACGAGTTGCGCGATGCGCTCCATCGGCTGCACGGTGAAGGCGGCCGTGCCGCGGTTCCAGCAGCTCACCATCAGCGGCCCCTGGTAGTCGCTGTCGATCAGGCCGACCAGGTTGCCGAGCACGATGCCGTGCCGGTGGCCGAGCCCCGAGCGCGGCAGGATCATGGCCGCCAGCGCCGGGTCGCCGATGTGGATCGCGAGCCCGGTCGGGATCAGCGCCGTCGCGCCGGGCTCGAGCACGAGCGGCGCGTCGAGGCAGGCGCGCAGGTCGAGCCCGGCGCTGCCCGGCGTCGCGTAGCCCGGCACGGCGCCGGCCATGCGCGCATCGAGCAGCTTGAGGTCGATCGTCGCGGTCGTCATGCCGAGGCGGAGGCGAGCCGCGCCGCGATCTCGCGCACCAGCGCGCGCGCCAGCGTCAGCTTGTCGGCGCGGGCGCCGCCTTCGGGCAGCGCGCGCTCGCCGTCGGCGTCGACCAGCAGCAGAGCGTTGTCGTCGCGGCCGAAGGTCGCGGGCCCGAGGTTGCCGACGATCAGCGGGATGCCCTTCTTCGCGCGCTTGGCGCGCGCGTGCTCGGCCAGCTTCTCGCTCTCGGCGGCGAAGCCGACGCAGTAAGGCCGGCGCCGCGCATCGCCCTGCGCGAGCCGCGCCACGGCGGCGAGGATGTCCGGGTTCTCGGTCAGATCGAAGACCGGCGCGACCTTGCGCTCGCCGTCCTTCTTGATCTTCTGCGCCGCCAGCTGCGTGGGCCGCCAGTCGGCGACCGCCGCGGTGGCGACGAACACGTCGCTGTGCGGCGCGCGCGCCAGCACCGCGTCGTGCATCTGCTGCGCGCTGATGACATCGACGCGGTCGACGCCGCGCGGCGTCGACAGGTGCACCGGCCCGGCGACCAGCGTCACCTGCGCGCCCGCCTCGCGCGCCGCGCGCGCGAAGGCGAAGCCCATCTTGCCGGAAGACAGGTTGGTGATGCCGCGCACCGGGTCGATCGGCTCGAAGGTCGGCCCGGCGGTGATCAGCACGCGCTGGCCGAGTAGCGCCTTGGGCTGGAAGAAGGCGACGACGTCTTCGAGCAGCTCCTCGGCCTCGAGCATGCGGCCGTCGCCGACTTCGCCGCAGGCCTGATCGCCGCTGGAGGGCCCGAGGATCGTCGTGCCGTCGGCGGCGAGCTGGTGCAGGTTGCGCTGCGTCGCCGGGTGCGCCCACATCTCGCGGTTCATCGCCGGTGCGACCAGCAGCGGGCAGCGCTCGATCGGCCGCGCCAGGCACAGCAGGGCGAGCAGCTCGCGCGTCAGGCCGTGCGCGAGCTGGGCGATGAAGTCGGCGCTGGCCGGGGCGACCAGCACCGCATCGGCCTCGCGCGTCAGGTTGATGTGCGCCATCGCGTTGGGCTCGCGCACGTCCCAGGCGCTGCTGTAGACGGCGCGGTTGGACAGCGCCTGCAGCGTCACCGGCCCGATGAACTGCGCCGCGGCCTCGGTCATCACCACCTGCACCGTCGCGCCCGCCTTGACGAGCAGGCGCACCAGCTCGGCCGCCTTGTAGCAGGCGATGCCGCCGGTCAGCCCGAGGACAATGTGGCGATCTTGGAGGTCGCTCATCGCAGGAGTTCCGCCGCGGTCTCGCGTGGCAAAGGGGCGGGTGAGCGCGAGACAGCCGCACGAACCCTGCCGCGATACGGCGTCGACTCGCTCGCCATTCAGACCGCCACTTCCTTCGCCGTGATCGTGTAGCTGAATCGATCCGGGTCGAGCGGGTCGTAGCGGCCGTTGCCGTTCTCGGCCTGCGGGTACATCAGGAAGCCGAGCTTCGGA
>JBLMVT010000088.1:0-6189 GCA_050256835.1 Betaproteobacteria bacterium
GGCGACGAGCACGCACCTGCTGCGCGCCGAGCACGTCGACGGCGCACTCGGCGCGCAACTCGGCGCGTTGGCCGACGGCCCTTTTGCGATGCGGCGCTTCGCGCCCTGCCCGCCGGCCGCCGCCGCGTCGGCCGCCTCTGCGGTGGCGGCGGCCTCGACCGCTCGCTGATCAGCCCGCGCGCGAGGCTCGGGCGACGGCGAGCACGGCCAGCGCGAGGGCGGCAAGCCAGGTCGGATCGAGCGCGCCGCCGCCCGACGATGTTGGCGGAGGCGGCGCGGGAGAGATGCCGGCCTGGTCCGGGCCGAGCGCGACCGCCTGTGCGATCGTGGCGTCATCGATCAGCACCGGCTGCCGGGCCGGCGGCACGTAGGCGGCGGGATTCTGCGCATAGGCAAGCGCCTGGGCGACATCGAGCAGCCCCGCGCCGCAAATGCTCTGGTCGCAGATGCAGCGGCCCGGATTGCTCGACGAGCAAACGCCGATCAGGTTCGACGTCACGTGCGGTCGCGCGCTCTTCCTCAGACCGTCGATCACCTGAGCCGCGCTCAGACCCGGATTGACGCCGAGCATCAGGCTCGCGGCCGCGCTGACCAGCGGCGTCGAGAAGCTGGTGCCGTACAGCCGCGCGTAGGCGGAGCCCCCCGGAGTCGTCGTGCCGCTGTTGTCGATCGTGAGCAGGCCGGTGTCGCCAAGCAGCGAGCCCCAGGCGCCGTCCTGCGGCGGATCGCCGCCGACGGTCATCAACAGCAGCGAGTTCGCCGTTGCCGCGCCGAAGTTGGAGTAGTTGCTCTTGAAACCATCCTGGTTGACGGCGCCGACGGCGATCACGCCGCTGCAATTGGCCGGGCGATCGAGTGCCGCGCGCTCGTTTCCGGCCGCGGCGACGACGATGACATTGTTGGCGCGCAAGTCGTCAATGGCGGCCTGGTATTCCGGTCCGCAAGCGTTGCTGCTGCCGAAGCTAATGTTGACGATCCGCGCCGGATGTGCATTGACAGGCACCGCGTCGAGGCTGCCGTCGGGCGCCCGCAGCCCCGCAGCCCAGTACATGCCGTCGATGATGTCGGTGACGTCGGCGCCGCACTTGCCGGCCACGCGCACCGGCACGATCTGTGCCTCCCAGTTGGCCGCCGCCACGCCGATGCCGTTGTCGGTCAGCGCACCGATCAGCCCGGTCATGTCGGTGCCGTGCCATGAGCTGTTCTCGACGTCGCAGCTGGCGAACAGCGGATTGGCCAAGTCTTCCTTCGAGACCCAGTCGCCCGGGTCACGCGGGTCGGCGTCTCGGCCGTTGCCGTCGTTGGCGAAGGTCGTGTCGGAGACGAAGTCGTAGCCCGGCAGCACGTGCCCGCCGATGCAGCCGGCCGTCATGTTGCCGAGGTCGTCATGGCAGGTGATGCCGGTATCGAGCACCGCGACCACCGCCGCCGGCACGGCGGCCCCCGTGCTGATGGCCCAGGCCGCAGAGAACCCCGGGGCGCCCGCGTAACCGACCGCGCTCGGCGGCTGCTGCAGCCACCACTGCTGGCCGGATTGATAGAAGGGGTCGTTCGGGTTCGGCAGCGCGAGCCGCCGTTCGCGCGTGTTGAAGTCGACCCACTGCACCTCGGGCTGCGCGCTCAGCCTCGCAGCCAGATGTTCGGCCTCGTCGCGGCCGAGAACGTGGCCGAAGTCGAGCCGCTGCGAGGCGCGGCCGGTCGGCCGGATGCGCGTGGCGGCGACGCCGGCGCGGCGCAGCACGCCCTGCAGGCTCTGCTCGACCGCGCCCGTCATGCCCAGCGCCAGCGCCTGCTCGTGCGATGGGGCGTCCTTCAGCCGCACGATCAGGCCGTCGATCGGCCGCGGGTCGGTCAGGCGCGGCAACGGCTTGGCCGGCACGGCCGGCTGCGCGAACGCGAGCGCGGGCAGCAGCCACGCGAGCACAGCCAGGAAGCGGACGGGCACACGCATCGGACACGATCTCCTTCGAAGGCCACGAGCGAGCCGCCGCCATTGCAGCAAGCGAGGCGCCCGTCAGCCCATAACGCAGGCGGCGTCCGCGAGGACGCCGCTGTTGCATTCGCTTGCATCCGGCCGCGACGCCGCGGCCGCCCGCGAGCCTACCGCGCCGCCATCAGCGCGACCGTGGTATCGAGCATCCGGTTGGAGAAACCCCACTCGTTGTCGTACCAGGAAAGCACCTTGACCAGCCGTCCGTCGGCGGCGACGCGCGTCTGCGTCGCGTCGAACACCGACGACAGCGGGTTGTGATTGAAGTCGATGCTGACCAGCGGTTCGGTGTTGACGCCGAGGATGCCCTTCAGCTCGCCCTCGGCGGCGGCCTTCATCAGGGCGTTGATCTCGTCGACGCTGGTCTTGCGCGCCGCGGTGAAGGTCAGGTCGACGACCGACACGTTGATGGTCGGCACGCGCATCGCGAAGCCGTCGAGCCGGCCGTTCAGCTCGGGCAGCACCAGGCCGACGGCGGCGGCGGCGCCGGTCTTGGTCGGGATCATACTCATCGTCGCCGAACGCGCGCGCCGCAGGTCCTCGTGGTAGACGTCGGTCAGCACCTGGTCGTTGGTGTAGGCGTGGATCGTCGTCATCAGGCCCTGCTCGATGCCGACGCCGGCATGCAGCGCCTTGGCCAGCGGCGCCAGGCAGTTGGTGGTGCAGCTCGCGTTGCTGATCACCGTGTGGCTCGCCTTCAGCACGCCCTCGTTGACGCCGTAGACGATGGTGGCATCGACGTCCTTGCCGCCGGGCGCGGAGATGATCACCTTCTTCGCGCCGCCCTTGAGGTGCGCGGAGGCCTTCTCCTTGCTGGTGAACAGGCCCGTGCACTCGAGCACCACGTCGACGCCGAGGTCCTTCCACGGCAGGTCGGCCGGGTTGCGCTGCGCCAGCACCTTGATGCGGTCGCCGTCGACGATCATGGCGTCGCCCTCGACGCTGACCTTGCCGGGGAACGGCCCGTGCGCGCTGTCGTGCCGGGTCAGGTGGGCGTTGGTCTCGGGCTTGCCGAGGTCGTTGATGGCGACGATCTGCAGGTCGTGCTTCTTGCCGCCTTCGTAGTGCGCGCGCAGCACGTTGCGGCCGATGCGGCCGTAGCCGTTGATGGCGACTCTGATGCTCATGGGTGCGATGCTCCTGAGTGTGGAACCTGGGGCGAAGACCTAGCGTCCCAGCACGGCGCGTACCGTGTCGGCGACGTTCTCCGCGGTGAATCCGAAGTGCTTGAACAGCGCGCCGGCCGGAGCCGACTCGCCGAAGCTGTCGATGCCGACCACCGCGGCGCAGCCGTACTTCCACCAGTAGTCGGTCACGCCCGCCTCGACGGCGATGCGCGGCAGCCTGGGCGGCAGCACGCGGGTCTTGTACTCGGTGGCCTGGCGGTCGAACGCGCTGGTGCACGGCATCGAGACGACGCGCACCGCGATGCCGTGGTCCTGCGCCAGCAGCGCCTGCGCGTGCAGCGCGAGCTGCACCTCCGAGCCGGTGGCGACGATCACCGCCTGCGCGGCCTTCTTCAGGCCGACCTCGCTCGGCTCGGCCAGCACGTAGGCGCCGCGCGCGATCTCGTCGATCGCCGCCTGCGGATCGTCGCCGTCGAGGCCGGCCTTCGGGCAGTAGGCGAGGTTCTGCCGCGACAGCAGCAGCGCCGTCGGGCGGTGCCGGTTCTCCAGCGCAGAGCCCCAGGCGACGATGGTCTCGGCGCTGTCGGCCGGACGCCAGACCTCGAGTCCCGGGATGAGACGCAGCGCGGCCGCGTGCTCGATGCTCTGGTGCGTCGGCCCGTCCTCGCCCAGCCCGATCGAGTCGTGCGTGAACACGTGCACCACGCGCAGCCTCATCAGCGCGGCCATGCGCAGCGCATTGCGCGAGTAGTCGCTGAAGGTCAAGAAGGTGCCGCCGTAGGGAATGACGCCGCCGTGCAGCGCCAGCCCGTTCATGACCGCGGCCATGCCGAACTCGCGCACGCCGTAGTTGATGTGGCGGCCGACCTGGCCGTCCTTCGTCACCACGCCGCCGTCGGCGGCGAAGCGCAGCGGCAGCGTGTGGCTGGTGTTCGTGAGGTTCGAGCCGGTGAGGTCGGCGCTGCCGCCGAGCAGCTCGGGCAGCACGCGGGTGTAGGTCTCGAGCGCGACCTGGCTGGCCTTACGGCTGGCCAGCGCCTCGCCCTTCTCGTGCACCGCGAGCACGGCCTCGAGCCGCGCCTGCGCCAGCGTGGCGGGCAGCTCGCCGGCCATGCGGCGCACGAAGGCGGCGGCCAGCTCGGGATACGCCGCCTTGTAGAGCGCGAAGCGCGCGTCCCAGGCCGCCTCGGCGGCGCTGCCGCTGGCGCGCGCGTCCCACAGCTCGTAGGCCGCCTCGGGAACGACGAAGGGCTCGTGCGGCCAGGCCAGGCGGATGCGCGTGAGCTTGATCTCCTCCGCGCCGAGCGCCTCGCCGTGCGCCTTGGCGGTGCCGGCGCGGTTCGGCGAGCCCTGGCCGATGGTCGTCTTGCAGGCGATCAGCGTCGGCCGGTCGGTGCTGTCCTGAGCCTGGCGGATCGCGGCGTCGACCGCGTCGGCGTCGTGCCCGTCGACCCCGGCGATCACGTTCCAGCCGTAGGCCTCGAAGCGCTTCGGCGTGTCGTCGACGAACCAGGGAGTGACCTGGCCGTCGATCGAGATGCCGTTGTCGTCGTAAAGCGCGATCAGCTTGTTGAGCTTCCACGCGCCGGCCAGCCCGGCCGCCTCGTGGCTGATGCCCTCCATCAGGCAGCCGTCGCCGAGGAAGACGTAGGTGCGGTGGTCGACGACGGCGTGGCCGGGTCGGTTGAACTCAGCGGCGAGCAGCTTCTCGGCCAGCGCCATGCCGACCGCGTTGGTGAAGCCCTGGCCGAGCGGGCCCGTCGTCGTCTCGACTCCCGGCGTGACGCCGACCTCGGGATGGCCGGGCGTCTTGCTGTGCAGCTGGCGAAAGCTGCGCAGCTCGCTCATCGGCAGGTCGTAGCCGGTCAGGTGCAGCAGCGCGTACAGCAGCATCGAGCCGTGGCCGTTGGACAGCACGAAGCGGTCACGGTCGGCCCATCGCGGGTTGTTCGGGTTGTGCCTGAGGTGCCGCCCCCACAGCGCGACGGCAATCTCGGCCATGCCCATCGGGGCGCCGGGATGACCCGAATTGGCCTGCTGGACTGCGTCCATCGCCAGCGCGCGGATCGCGTTGGCCATGAGGGTGGTGTCGGCGATGCGGGTCGCGGAGGTCGGCGAGGCCATGGTTCCTGCTTGAGGCAACGATCCGGGGGAACCCTCATTCTACGGGCCGGGATAATCGCGCCCGATGACCCACGTCACCAAGGCGCTCATCCTCGCGGCGGGTCGCGGCGAGCGCATGCGCCCGCTCACGGATGCCTGCCCGAAGCCGCTGCTGGCCGCGCGCGGCAAGCGGCTGATCGAATGGCATCTCGAGGCGCTGGCGCGCGCCGGCGTGCGCGAGGTCGTCGTCAACACCGCCTGGCTCGAAGATCAGTTCCCGGCCGCGCTCGGCGACGGGTCGCGCTGGGGCCTGCGCATTGCGTATTCGACGGAAGGCCGCGATCACGGCGGCGCGCTGGAGACGGCCGGCGGCATGGCCAAGGCGCTGCCGCGGCTCGACCTCGGCGCGGACGAGGCGTTCTGGGTCGTCTCCGGCGACGTCCACGCGCCGGGCTTCGACTTCGGCGCCGCCGCGCTCGACGCCGGCCGACTGGCGACGCTGTGGCTGGTGCCCAACCCGCCGCATCACCCCCATGGCGACTTCGGCATCTCCGACGACGGGCTGGCGGTGCGCGACGAGCCGCGCTTCACCTGGTCGTCGATCGGCCTGTTCTCGGCACGCTTCGTGCGCGAGCTGATGAGCGGCCTGGCACCCGGCGCGAAGGCGCCGCTGCGGCCCTACCTCGAAGCGGCGATCGACCGCCGCGCGCTCGGCGCCGCGCTGTGGCGCGGTCCGTGGACCGACGTCGGCACGCCGGAGCGGCTGGCCGCACTCAATTCGCCAGCGGCTGGGTGATCGCCTCGACCTCGGCGACGACCTCGGGCGTGAGCCGGGGCGTCAGCTCGAGCGCCTTCAGGTTGTCCTGCAGCTGGCCCAGCTTGCTCGCGCCGAGGATCACCGTGCTGACGCGCGGGTTGCGGTTGCACCAGGCGATGGCGAGCTGCGCGACGTTGCCGCCCAGGCGCGCG
>JBLMVT010000089.1:0-6311 GCA_050256835.1 Betaproteobacteria bacterium
TATTCCTACGCCGAGGGGCTGTTGGACCGCCTGCCCAAGCTTCTTCAGGGCTATCGCCGTACCTTGCCGCAGCTGGAGTCCTTCTGGCGCGCAGCGTTGATTCCCGGATGGCCGCTGTGGGACGATGTGGCAGTCGCTGACCGACCGCGCCGGTAGCGCCGCGAATGGCTCCGCGAACAAGGACGGACATGAGCATCGGCACCAGCGGCGGCTATTCAATCATCGCGCCAAAGTCCTCTCCTCTTTACCGCGAACTGACCCGGTGGGCTCAGGACAGCTACGGCGCGCTGGCACCCAAGGTGCCCATGCAGGACGAGCATCTCTACGGCTTGACGGTGTGCAGGTCGGGCCAGGACCTGAGCCAGATGGTCGTGGCGCTGGGCGCGCTTGGATTCCAGCCCGGCCGGGACTTCGCCGCCGTTCACGTCGACAACGGCATCCTGGAGCCCGCACCGGATTGGCTGCGGGCATTCCACGGACCCTCCCCGTGGGGCCCGGAGTCACTGGCACACATGTTGCCCAAGCATCGCGCGATATACGAGGTCGGCCCGGTCTGGTTCTCCTACAAGCACAACCAGCGCACTGACATCACCCCGTCGGAGGCGCTGGCCCAGCGACGCCGGCGGACGATGTGGGGGCTGCTGACCGGCGACGCGGTCGGCGTGCCCTACGAATTCCACTCGCCGGCGACCCTGCCTCCCCGGGCCGCTCTGGACATCGACCTCCGTTCGAGTTCCTGCGCGCGCACGGCGACGCGCCGGTCTACGCTTGGTCGGACGACGGTGCGCAGGCGCTGGTGCTGCTGGAAACTCTCCTGGACCACCCGGGGTCGCTTGACGTCGACGCGCTGGCGCACGGACTGGTCCGCTGGTACGACGAAGGGCATCTGGCCGCGTACGGCGAGGTCTTCGACATCGGTTCGGTCACGCTGGCGGCCCTCGACCGGCTCAAGCAGGGCATCAGCGCCGCCCAGGCGGGCCGGACCGACGAGATGAGCAACGGCAACGGGTCGCTGATGCGCGTGCTGCCACTGGCCCTCGTGCACACCGACCGCAGCGACGAGGAGCTCGTCGCCATGGCCGGCGCGCAGAGCAAGGTGACGCACGGCCACCCCGTCGCGCAAATCTGCTGCGCCACCTACACCCTCGTGGCCGCGCAGCTCCTGCGGGGCGAGGCATGGGAGCCCGCCTGGTCGCATGCCGAAGCGGTGGCGACCGCCACCTGGCCCGGACACACCTCCCGCGTCTTCGGCGCGCGCGACATCGGACGCGGCCGCGGCTACGTCGTGAGCACGCTCTGGTCGGCCAAGGAGGCGGTGGAACGCGCGAACAGCTACGAGGACGCGGTGCTGAATGCCGTCGCCATGGGCCACGACACCGACACCACGGCGGCCGTCGCCGGCGGCCTGGCGGGACTGGTCTTCGAGCAGCTGCCGCTGGTCTGGGTTTCCAAGCTGGCCGACAAGGCACGCGCGAAGTCGCTCATCGACAGGCTTGCCTGACAACGAGCGAATCGCACAATCGAGGAAGGCCGCAGAGCGCAGGCACCAACGTGCCGCTATGCCGGAAGGAGGCCTGTCATGAAGTGGGTCTGCGCTGCCCCCGGGGATTCGTAGCAGGTAGTTCTAGAGTCCGATCAACCCGAGACGGAGATCGGACGGATGAAGAAGCGCTACACCGAGGAACAGATCATTGGCTTCCTGCGTGAGGCCGATGCCGGGCTGCCGGTCAAGGAGCTGTGCAGGAAGCATGGCTTCAGCGAGCCGAGCTATTACGCATGGAAGGCCAAGTTCGGCGGCATGAACGTGTCGGATGCGCAGCGCCTGAAGGCGCTGGAAGCCGAGAACACGAAGCTGAAGAAGCTGCTGGCCAACTCGATGCTCGAGATCGACGCGATGCGCGAGGTGCTCAAGGGAAAGTGACGGCCGTGGCGGCGCGTCGCGAGGTCGTACGGAAGCTGCAGGTGCGAGGCTTGAGCGAACGCCAGGCCCTGCGACTGGTGGGCATGAGCGCCAGCACCCTGCGCTACCAGCCCCGTGACGACGGCAACGACCGGCTGCGCGAGCGCCTGACGGAGCTCGCCGGCCAGCACCGCCGCCACGGCTACCGGATGCTGCATAGCCGCCTGCGCATCGACGGCTGGGCGATCAACGTCAAGCGCACCTACCGGGTCTACCGCGAGAAGGCCTCATGGTGCGCAAGCGCCGGCGTAAGAAGCTGCCTGTGCCTGAGCGGCAGCCCCTGGTACGGCCGGTGCATCCCGACGAGGTGTGGAGCATGGACTTCGTGTTCGACGAGCTGGCCAACGGCCGGCGGGTGAAGACGCTCACGGTGGTTGACGACTGCAGCAAGGAGGCGGTGCAGATCGCCGTGGACACCTCCATCCCGGCGCTATACGTCACACGCGTGCTCGACCAGGTCAAGGCCGAGCGCGGGCTGCCCAAGGTGATCCGCACCGACAACGGCCCGGAGTTCGCCGGCCGGACCATGCAGACCTGGGCCGCCAGGAACGGCGTCGAGCTGAGGTTCATCCAGCCCGGCAAGCCGGTGCAGAACGCCTACATCGAGAGCTTCAACAGCCGCTTCCGCGACGAGTGCCTGTCGCAGCACTGGTTCGCGAGCCTGAGCCACATGCGCAGCGTCATCGACAACTGGCGCGAGGACTACAACCACCACCGGCCGCACAGCACCCTCGGGTACGTGCCGCCGGCCGTGTTCGCCGCGCGTTGCCGCCAGCATGCTGGCGGCAACGCGCAACCACCCGCATCACATACGATGCAATCCTCTGGGCTCTAGATCGCAGTGCTACGAAACCTGGGGGCAGCGCACCCGCGCACAACCGTTCCGGTCACGGCAACCCGTCACTCCACCGTCACGCTCTTCGCCAGATTCCTCGGCTTGTCGACATCCGTCCCGCGCGCTACCGCCGTGTGGTAGGCGAGCAGCTGCAGCGGCACCACGTGCAGGATCGGTGACAGCGGCCCGTAGTGCTCGGGCAGGCGGATGACATGCACGCCCGGCTCGCTACCGATCTGCGTGTCGGCGTCGGCGAACACGTACAGCTCGCCGCCACGCGCGCGCACCTCCTGCATGTTGCTCTTCAGCTTCTCGAGCAGCGCGTCGCGCGGCGCCACCGTCACCACCGGCATCGCGCTGGTCACCAGCGCCAGCGGGCCGTGCTTCAGCTCGCCGGCCGGGTAGGCCTCGGCGTGGATGTAGCTGATCTCCTTGAGCTTGAGCGCGCCCTCCAGCGCCACCGGGTAGTGCAGGCCGCGGCCGAGGAAGAGCGCGTTCTCCTTGCGCGCGAACTCCTCGGCCCAGGCGATGATCTGCGGCTCGAGCGCGAGCACCGCCGCCAGCGCGACCGGCAGGTGGCGCAGCGCCCTGAGCTGCGCGGCCTCGTCGGCATCGGCGAGCCGCCCGCGCGTCTGCGCCAGGGCGAGCGCGAGCAGGAACAGCGCGACCAGCTGGGTCGTGAACGCCTTGGTCGACGCCACCCCGATCTCGACGCCGGCACGCGTGATGTAGGCCAGCTCGCACTCGCGCACCATCGCGCTCGTCGCCACGTTGCACACCGTCAGCGTGTGCGTCATGCCGAGCGCGCGCGCGTGCTTGAGCGCGGCCAGCGTGTCGGCGGTCTCGCCGCTTTGCGTGATGGTGACGACCAGCGTCCTCGGGTCGGGCACGCTGTCGCGGTAGCGGTACTCGCTGGCCACCTCGACGGCGGTCGGGATCTTCGCGAGGCTCTCGAGCCAGACCTTCGCCGTCAGGCCGGCGTAGTAGCTGGTGCCGCAGGCGAGGATCAGCACCTGCTCCACGTCCTTGAACACGCGGTACGCGCCGTCGCCGAACAGCTCGGGCGTCACGCCCTGCACGCCTTCGAGCGTGTCGGCCACCGCGCGCGGCTGCTCGAAGATCTCTTTTTGCATGTAGTGGCGGTACGGCCCCAGCTCGGCGGCGCCGGTGTGCGCGTGCACGATGCGCGCCTCGCGCCGCACGGGCGTGAAGCGGCCGTCGGCGTCGCGCGCGACGATCCAGGTCTTGCCGAGCTGCAGGTCGACGACGTCGCCTTCTTCCAGGTAGACGATGCGCTCGGTGACGCCGGCCAGCGCCATCGCGTCGGAGGCGAGGTAGTTGTCACCCTCGGCCTCGCCCAGGCCGAGCACCAGCGGCGAGCCCTCGCGCGCGCCGACGATGCGCTGCGGCTCGTCGCGGCAGAACACCGCGATCGCGTAGGCGCCGCGCAGCCGCCGCGTCGCCTGCTGCACCGCTTCGAACAGGTCGCCGTCGTACAGCGAGTCCACCAGGTGGGCGATCACCTCGGTGTCGGTCTGGCTGGCGAAGGCGTAGCCCTTGGCCTGCAGCTCGGCGCGCAGCTCGTCGTGGTTCTCGATGATGCCGTTGTGGACCAGCGCGACGCGGCCGGGCGCCCCGTCCCCCGCGTGCGGTCCGTGGCTGAAGTGCGGATGCGCGTTGTGCACCACCGGCGCGCCGTGCGTCGCCCAGCGCGTGTGCGCGATGCCGGTCATGCCCTCGACGCGGTCGGCCGCGACCTGCGCCGCCAGCTCGGCCACGCGCGCGGTGCTGCGCGCGCGCCGCAGCCCGCGGCCGGTGTGCACGGCCACGCCGCAGGAGTCGTAGCCGCGGTACTCGAGGCGCTTCAGGCCCTCGACGAGGAGGGGAACGATGTTGCGCGTGCTGACCGCGCCGACGATGCCGCACATGGTTTCCGGGCTGATGTTTGAGAAGATGACCCGATGCTAGGTGGCCGACGACGAAACTGGGTTGCATGTCTAGGCAGATAGTGCAATTTCGCCGCACCTGGGACACACTTCGCGCTGTAATTTCACTGCTGAGCCGATCTTGGAAGATTCGCTCTCTCGATCCGACCTCGACGCGATCGACTGGCGCATCCTCGCCGAGCTGCAGCGCGACGCCTCGCTGTCCAACCAGGCGCTGGCCGCGCGCGTCCACGTCTCGCCGGCGACCTGCCTGCGCCGCGTGCGCCGGCTGACCGAGCAGGGCGTGATCGAGCGGCGCGTGGCGCTGCTGTCGGCCGAGCGGCTCGGCGTCGCGCTGACGGCGATCGCCGAGGTCTCGCTCGACCGCCAGGGCGCCGAGCACCTCGCCGCCTTCGAGGCGCGTGCCCAGGCCGAGGCCGCCGTGCAGCAGTGCTACCGCGTCTCGCCGGGCCCCGACTTCGTGCTTGTGCTGCAGGTGGCCGACATGCCGGCGTGGCACGCGCTGGTGCAGCGCCTGTTCACCGCCGACGCCAACGTGCGCAACGTGAAGACCTTCTTCGCCGTGCACCGCGCCAAGTTCGAGCCGGCGGTCGTGCTGCCGACGCGCGCCTGAGGCGGCGGCGCGTCAGCGCTTCACGACCACCAGCCCCTTGAGGTACTCGCCCTCGGGGAAGGCGAGCGTCGTCGGGTGGTCGGGCGCGGCGCCGAGGCGCGCGTGGATGTCGCCGTCGGCGCCGGCCTCGAGCCCGGCCGCAGCGACGATCTTGTGGAACAGCGCCGCGTCGACGCCCCCCGAGCACGAGAAGGTGACGAGCAGTCCGCCCGGCTCGAGCGCCAGCATCGCCAGCCGGTTCACGTCCTTGTAGGCGCGCGCGGCGCGCTCGGCGTGCGACGCGCTCGGCGCGAACTTCGGCGGGTCGAGCACGACGGCGTCGAAGCGCCGGCCCTCGTCGAGGAAGGCACGCAGCGTGCCGTTGACGTCGGCGTCGATCGCGTCGTGGCGCGCGGCATCGAAGCCGTTCGCCGCGACGTGCGCGCGCGC
This sequence comes from Betaproteobacteria bacterium, assembly GCA_050256835.1. Classification (GTDB taxonomy): domain Bacteria; phylum Pseudomonadota; class Gammaproteobacteria; order Burkholderiales; family Burkholderiaceae_C; genus JAMHWF01. The sequence goes on from JBLMVT010000089.1 coordinate 5,784, forward strand.
CGCCGCCAGCGCTGGCGCCGACGAGTCGACCGACAGCACCTGCTCGGCGCCGCCGGCCAGCGCGGCGACCGAGAAGCCGCCGCTGTAGCTGTAGCCGTTGAACACGCGCTTGCAGCCGAAGGCGCGCACCAGCTCGGCGAAGCGCGCGCGGTTGTCGCGCTGGTCGAGGTAGGCGCCGGTCTTGTGGCCGTGCGCGATGTCGGCCGTGAGGCGCCAGCCGTGCTCGCGGATCGCCAGTTCGGTCGCGCCCTCGCCCCTCAGCCAGCCGCTGCGCGGCTCGAGCCCTTCGAGCTTGCGCACCGCCACGTCCGAGCGCTCGTACAGGCGCGCCGCGCCGGTGGCCGCGAGCAGCGCGTCGGCGATCGCTGCGCGCTGGCGCTCGACGCCGGCGGCGAGGAACTGCGCCACCAGCGTGTCGCCGTAGCGGTCGACGACGAGCCCGGGCAGGCCGTCGGCCTCGCCGTGCACCAGGCGCAGCGCGTCGCTGGCGATCGCCAGCCGCTGGCGGCGCGCCAGCGACTGCTGCAC
>JBLMVT010000090.1:0-7099 GCA_050256835.1 Betaproteobacteria bacterium
CGCGCCGTCGTCGTCGACGATGGCGGCTGCACTGTCGTCGAACTCGATGTCGCCGACGAAGATCGAGCCGAATCCGCTGACCGGGCCCGAGCCGTACGAGCCGGTGCCGCCGGTGCCGACGCCGCCGCCGCAGCTCACCAGGCCGGCGCCGGCGAGCGCGACGAGCAGCGCCAGCAAGCCGGCGCGCAGCGGCCGGCTCAAGGTCGATCGAAGCAGGTTCGTCGTCATGGTTTCGGGTCCTTGCGGCGGCGCCGCGGCGTCGCCGCCGGCGCGGCGGGGGCTGCCGCCGCGTCGTAGCTGTACAGGCCGATGCGCAGCCGGCGGTCGCGCGGCCGGTCGGCAGCGCGATCGTGCTCGATCATCTTCTCGAGCGCGGGCACCAGCGACTCGACCAGTGCCTGCCATTGCGCGCTGACCAGCGTGCGCACCTCGCGCATCGAGGCCTCGGACAGCCCGTCGGCGAACACTGCCTGCTCGAAGTGGCGGCGGCCGTCGGACAGCACGTTGTCGACCGCGCCGGCGAGGTGGTCGCCGGCGTTGTCGCCGAGGAAGCCGAGCATGCGCTGCGCGTCGCCGCTCGGCACGTAGGCGTCGCGGACCAGCGCCACGCGGTCGCGCTCGGCGTCGTGGCGGGCCAGCCCGAGGCGCACCAGTTCCTCGAGGATGCTGCGCGGGTGTACGTCGGTGGTGACCGACTGCGCCAGCGACTCGAAGCTCGCGCCCGCACCTTGCCGCGGGAGCTCGCGCGGCGCGCCGCGCCGGTCGCGAAAGCCGCGTGCCGTCGTCCAGTGCGCGAACACCTCGGCGGCGATCGAGCGCGAGCGCGCCGCGGCGGCGCGTGGCGCCTCGGCCAGCAGCCGCGTCACCTCGCGGCGGTTGATGCCGGTCGCGGTGGCGATGCGGCTGACGCGGCGCGCCGCGGTCGGCTCGTCGCCCTTCGCCGCCTCGATGAAGGCGCGCTTGAGCCGTTCCTCGACCTGCGCATACGCCAGTCCGCGCGCCACCGCCAGCCGCGCCAGCGGGCGCAGCAGCGCCGCCAGCGCGTCGGCCAGCGCCTGCTCGGCGTCGGTGGGCTCGGTCTTGCCAGCCATCGTCAGATGCGCAACGCGCCGGCACCCCGCAGGGATGCCGGCGCGCGTTCAGCGCGTCGTGAGGTCCTCGGTCACGGGAAAGTAAAGTTCACCGGCGGGTTGGAACTGGTCGTCACCGTCAGCAGGCCCGACGTCTTCGTCGTTGTACCCGAGGTCGCTGCGACCGTGTACTTGCCGGCTGCGCCGCCGTCCGCGGTGAAGGTCAGCGACCCAGTGGTGTACGGCGCGACGATCGGCGCGGCAACCGGCAACGAGAACGAGTACGTTCCGAGCACCGAGTCCGCGGCAACGTACGCGATCTCGAGCCTGTCGCCGCCCGTAAGGGTCTGCTGCGCGATCAGCGTAGCGTCCGTCGGCACCGGGGTCACCGACCCACTCACCGTGCCGGTACTCGACGCCGGCGGATTGATCTGGGTGGCGATCGTAGTGACCAGCTTGTCTTGCACAACGACACCGGTCACGACGGCAGTCGCGTGACCATTCGAGGTAACGACCAGGTCATACGTGCCGGCCCCGACGGGTTCGAGCAGGTAGTTGCCGTTACTGTCGGGCGCGGTCGCCTTCACAACAACTGGTGCCGTCGTGGACGTGCCGGGAACTTCCAGCATCACCATCGTATTGGCACCGGTACCGCCCTCGATGGATGCGTCCACCGTTCCCTTGACACCCGAGATGAATTGCGGCGTCACCCTCAGCACCGGCTTGAGAAGGTACTTGCCGGAGGCGCCCGCGGTCACGACCGACTTGCAGGCATTGAAGTCGATCACGAAGTCGGCCATCTGGTCAGCCGCGATGTCGATGTCGACGTTCATCTTCAGGCCAGTCCGCTGTGCACTCGGCGTATCCAGCGGATACTCGGTGCCGACGACACCGGCCGGCGGAGTCGGCACGACCGAGTTGGCCATCGTCGCACCGGTGTTGGACGCCAGAAGCAGCCGCATTTGCGTGTACTTGCCGGGGGGCAGCGGCGTCTGGCCGAGGGTGGACAGCGCACCGTTCTGCAGGTCGAGCAAGTCGATCTTCTGCGCAGTGATTGGGATGTGCACCCAGCCACCATCGTTGTCACCGGCGCTGGCGCTCTGGTTCACGCTAATGTCGGTGATGGTCACATTGACCTGATCAAAGCCGCAGGCGGGCGCGTCGGTTAGCGACATGCTCAGCGTGCCGGTGCCGCTCGTGCCGCCACCGCCGCCGCCGCAGGCGGCCAGCGCCAGGGCGGCCACGGCAGCCGCCGCGGCGAGCGCCTGGCGGGTTCGGGAAATGCGTCGGAACATGGTCTCTCCTTGCGAGGGTCGGAGCCACCCGGGAGGGCAGCACGGGACCCATCCTAAATGTGCACGCTGCACATTTTGTTGAGGAAGTGTAAGCGGTCGTTCGCGGAGGCGCCGGCACAATGGGAGCCAGGTCGTCAGCGTGAAGGAGAACCGCATGCGTGCCGCCGTCTACCGCAACCGTGGGCCCGCCGCCGAGGTGCTGCGCATCGAGGAACTGCCGCGTCCCGATCCGAGCCCCGGCGAGCTGCGCGTGAAGGTCGCGTTCTCCGGCGTCAACCCGTCGGACGTGAAGACGCGCGGCGGCGTGGCGGGCGGCGCGCCCGACTGGCCGCTGGTCGTCCCGCACAGCGACGGCGCCGGCATGGTCGACGCGCTCGGCACGGGCACGACGGGCTTCGCCATCGGCGACCGCGTCTGGGTCTACAACGCGCAGTGGGGTCGCGCCTTCGGCACTGCCGCGCAATACGTCTGCCTGCCCGCCGCGCAGGTCGTGCCCCTGCCGGAGGGCGTGCCGTTCGAGGTCGGCGCATCGGTCGGCATCCCGCTCATGACGGCCTTCCACGCCGTCGCCGCCTGCGGCAGCCTGCTCGGCCGCAGCGCGCTCGTGGCCGGTGCCGCCGGCAGCGTCGGCGGTTACGCGCTGCAACTGGCCAAGCTCGCCGGGGCGACGGCGATCGCCACCGTAAGCAGCGACGAGAAGGCGGCGCTGGCGCGCGAACTGGGCGCCGACGCGGTGCTGAACTACCGCAGCGACGACCTCGGTGCCCGCGTGCGCGAGGCGACGCGCGGCCGGGGCGTCGACGCAATGATCGAGGTCGACGCCGCCGCCAACGCCGCGCGCTGGAGCGAATGCCTGGCCTTCGGCGGGCAGGTCGTCGTCTACGGCTCGGGCAGGCCGGAGATCGGCGTGCCGTTCCGGCCGGCGATCAACGGCTTCGCGCGGCTGTACTTCTTCATCGTCTACCGCCTGCCCGAGCCGCTGCTGCGGCAGACGATCGACGGCGTGCACGGCCTGCTCGCCCGCGCCGCCCTGCGCCACCCGGCGACCGCCGTATACCCGCTGGAAGACATCGCGGCGGCGCACGAGCGCGTCGAGCGCGGCGCCAACGCGAAGGTGCTGGTGGCGCCTTGAGGCGCTAGACTGCGTCGCCAAGCAACCGCTTGGTTTGCACGAACGCCAGACGCTCACATGCCCGCGCGCCGCCCGTCCGCCGTCAAGGTTCCCTCGGCTGCCGCGCTTCGCCGCAAGCCGGCTGCCGCGGCGCGCGCGCGCCGGCGCGCCGAACTGCCCGCACCGCTCGACGACGGCGACGACGCCAACCGGCGCGCCGACATCGTCCGCGCCGCGGCGCGGCTGTTCCGCGAGAAGGGCTTCGACGGCACGACGGTGCGCGACATCGCCGGCGCGGTCGGCATGCGCTCGGGCAGCCCGTTCTATCACTTCGGCAGCAAGGTCGAGATCCTGGTCGCGGTGATGGAGGAAGGCCTGCGCCAGGGGCTGGAGGCGACGCGCGCCGTGCTCGCGCGCGAGCTGCCGCCGCGCGAGCGGCTGCGCGCGCTGGTCGAGGCGCACCTGCACACCATCCACGGGCCGGGGTCGGACTTCATCCCGGTGCTGCTGTACGAATGGCGCTCGCTGCCCGAGGCGCACCGGCGCCACATCGTCGCGTGGCGCGACCGCTACGACGCGGCCTGGCAGGGTGCACTCGACGCGCTGCAGCGCGAGGGCTTGCTCGCCACCGAGCCCAAGCTGGCGCGGCTGTTCATCCTCGGCGCGATCAACTTCTCGGCGTTGTGGTACCGGCGCGGCGGCGCGCTCACGCTGGCGCAGGTGGCCGACGCCGCGGTCGACCTGTTCCTGCCGCGCGCGGAGGCTGTGGCATGAGTCCCGCTCGGCCGCCCGAAGGGGCTCATTCCCGCTTGGCGGGACCGGCCGAAGGGCCGTAGGGTGCCCGCATGAAGCGCGTGCGCATCGGCGCCGGGCTCGGCTTCTACGGCGACTCGTGGCGACCGCTGCGCGCGACGATCGAGCGCGGCGACGTGCGCTACATCGCCAGCGACCACCTCGCCGAGCTGACGCTGGCCATCCTGCAGAAGGACCGCACGCGCGACCCGTCGCTCGGCTACACCCGCGACCTGGTGCCGATGCTGACGGAGCTGTGGCCGCTGGCCGCGCCGCGCGGCGTGCGCTTCGTGCTGAACGCCGGCGGCCTCAACCCGCTCTCGGCGCGCGACGCGCTCGCCGCCGCGTTCGCCGCGAAGGGCTGGCACGCGCGCATCGCCACCGTGACCGGGGACGACCTGCTGCCGCGGCTCGACGAGCTGCGCGCGGCCGGCGAGCCGCTGGCCCACCTCGACAGCGGCGCGCCGATCGAGACGGTGCGCGAGCGCCTCGTGTTCGCCAACGCCTACCTCGGCGCCGCGCCGATCGCGCGCGCGCTCGACGCCGGCGCCGACTTCGTGCTGACGGGCCGCGTCGCCGACGCCGCGCTGACGCTCGGTCCCCTGCTGCACGAGTTCGGCTGGCCGCTGGAGCCGGGCGACGCGGTCGGCTGGAACCGGCTCGCGCAGGGGCTCGTCGTCGGCCATCTGCTCGAATGCTCGGGCCAGGGCAGCGGCGGCAACTTCGGCTCGCAGGGCGCGTGGGCCGAGGTGCCCGACCCGACGCACATCGGCTACCCGATCGCCGAGGTCGCCGAGGACGGCGCGGCGCTCATCACCAAGGCCGAGGGCACCGGCGGGCGCGTCGACTTCGACACCGTGCGCCAACAGCTGCTCTACGAGGTGCACGATCCGCGCCGCTACGTCTCGCCCGACGTCGTGCTCGACCTCGGCGAACTGCGCCTGGACGACCTCGGCGCCGACCGCGTGCGCGTGCGCGGCGCCGTGGGCCACCCGCGGCCGGCCAGGCTCAAGCTCGTCGCGGGCTACGACGACGGCTGGATGGGCCAGTGCGTGGTCGGCTTCTGCTGGCCCGATGCGCTGGCCAAGGCGCGCGCCGCGGTCGAGTCGGTGCGCACGCAGCTCGCCGAGCGCGGCCTCGCGGTCGACGAGCTGCTGAGCGAATTCCTCGGCCATGACGCCTTCCTCGGGCCGCACGCCGACCGCACGGGCGAGGCCAATCTCAACGAGGTCTGGCTGCGCATGGCGGTACGCACGCGCGAGCGGCGCGTCGCCGAGGCGTTCCCGCGGCTCTTCCCCTGGCTCGGCCTGTCCGGGCCGCCGTACCTGGGCGGCTTCCACGGCGTCACGCCGCCCTCGGCGCTGCTCGGCGTGTGGCCGGCGCTGGTGTCGCGCCATCTCATCGAGCCGCGGGTCGACCTCTCCCCTCTTCCCGCGGGAGAAGGGGCGGGGGCGAGGGCGGCGACATGACCACCACCGTCCGACTCGCCGACATCGCCCACGCGCGCAGCGGCGACAAGGCCGACCGCGCCGACATCGGCCTGTTCGCCTGGAACGCGGCAGGCTACGCGTTGCTCGAACGTGCCGTCAGCGCCGAGCGCGTCGCCGAGCACTTCGCCCACCTCGCCTCGGGCGGCGTGGCGGTCACCGCGCAACGATACGAGCTGCCGAACCTGCTGGCGCTGAAGTTCGTGCTCGACCATGCGCTGGCCGGCGGCGCGGCGCGCAGCCTGCGCAGCGACAACCTCGGCAAGACCATCGCCGCGCAGCTGCTGCGCATGCCGATCGAGGCCGACGCGGCCGAGGTCGACGCGGCGCGCCGGAGGGCGCCATGAGCGTGCGCAGCGAACGCGACGGCCGCGTCGCGATCGTCACCCTCGACCGGCCCGAGGCGCGCAACGCCGTCGACGGGCCGACCGCGCGCGCGCTCGAACAGGCGATGCTCGCCTTCGACGCCGACCCCGGCCTCGACGTCGCCGTGCTCGCCGGGGCCGGTGGCGGCTTCTGCGCCGGCGCCGACCTGAAGGCGATCGCCGACGGCGGCGCGCGCATGAACCCGCTCGACGCCGACCTCGACCGCACGGCGCCGATGGGCGCGACGCGGCTCGAGCTCGGCAAGCCGGTGATCGCCGCGATCGAAGGCCACGCGGTTGCCGGCGGGCTCGAGCTCGCGCTGTGGTGCGACCTGCGCGTCGCCACCGAGAACGCGGTGTTCGGCGTCTATTGCCGGCGCTTCGGCGTGCCGCTGATCGATGGGGGCACGGTGCGCCTGCCGCGCCTGGTCGGCGAGAGCCGCGCCATGGACCTGATCCTCACCGGCCGCCCGGTCGATGCGCGCGAGGCGCTGGCGATCGGGCTCGTCAACCGGCTCGTGCCCGCGGGCCAGGCGCTCGCCGCCGCGCTCGCGCTGGCGCGCGAGCTGTCGGCGCTGCCGCAGACCTGCCTGCGCAGCGACCGGCGCAGCGTGCGCACGCAGGCCGGCAAGCCGCTGCGCGAGGCGCTGGCCGAGGAATTCCGGCTCGGGTGGCAGACGCTGGAAAGCGGCGAGTCGGCCGCCGGTGCGCGCGCCTTCGCGCAGGGCAAGCGGTCGGTGCCGTAGGCGAGAGCTCACGGACGGGCCCGCACGGCTCAGGCGTTCGACGGACGCCAGGCGAGCCCCGAAAGCTGCCACGTCAGCCTGCGCCGGAACGCCGGGCTGCGGGCCACGCTCCACAGCAGCGCGTTGCGCAGCGGACGCAGCCAGTGGCTCAGCGTCGCCAGGCGCGTCAGGCGGTCGGCCAGCGCGACCACCTCGAGCGCCACCGGACGCCGCGCCGCCGCCCAGGCGTCGAG
>JBLMVT010000091.1:0-4014 GCA_050256835.1 Betaproteobacteria bacterium
CGCTGCCGCCGCTGCCGGCAGCCTGGCGCGCGCTGGTCGCGTTCGCCGCGGGCTATTACCAGCGCTCGATCGGCGAGGTCGCGCTGTCGGTGCTGCCCGGCGAACTGCGGCGGCTCGACGACGTGCGCCTGCGCAAGCGGCTGGCTGCCCTCGAGCGCTGGCTACCCGTCGCCGCCACCGCCGCAGTGCCGCGACCGCCCCTGCACCCGACGCAGGAGGCCGCGCTGGCGCAGCTCGCGGCCCACCAGCGCGACGCGCCCGGCGAGCCGCTGGCCGCGTTGCTGTTCGGCGTCACCGGCAGCGGCAAGACCGAGGTCTACCTGCGCGCGGTCGAGCGCACGCTCGACGCCGGCCGTCAGGCGCTGGTGCTGGTGCCCGAGATCAACCTCACGCCGCAACTCGAGGCGCGCTTCGCCGAGCGCTTCACCGGCCGGCGCATCGTCGCGCTGCACAGCGGCCTGACCGCGCCGCAACGGCTGCGTCACTGGCTGGCCGCGCACCTCGGGCTGGCCGACATCGTGCTCGGCACGCGCATGGCGGTGTTCGCACCGCTGCCGCGGCCGGGTCTGATCGTGGTCGACGAGGAGCACGACGCCTCGTACAAGCAGCAGGAAGGGGCGCGCTACTCGGCGCGCGACCTTGCCGTCTACCGCGGCCGCCTCGAGGGCGTGCCGGTCGTGCTCGGTTCGGCGACACCTTCGCTCGAGACCTGGCAGCGCGCCGAATCGGGCCGCTACGCGCGCTGGTCGCTGCCCGAGCGCATCGGCGGCGGCGCGCTGCCGCGCGTGCGCCTGTTTGACATGAACCAGCTGCCGCGCGCGAAGGGTGCGACGACGGCGCTCGCGCCGGCGCTGGTCGGCGCGCTGGCCGAGCGGCTGTCGAACGGCGAGCAGAGCCTGGTGCTGCTCAACCGGCGCGGCTACGCGCCGGTGCTGCATTGCGACGCCTGCGGCTGGAAGAGCGGCTGCCCGCACTGCAGCGCCTGGCGCGTGTTCCACAAGCTCGACCGCAGCCTGCGCTGCCACCACTGCGGCTTCGCCGAGCGCGTGCCGCGCGCCTGCCCCGACTGCGGCAATCTCGACATCGCGCCGCTCGGGCGCGGCACCGAGCGCCTCGAGGAACAGCTCGTGCAGGTGCTGCCCGGTGCGCGCATCGCGCGCATCGACGCCGACTCGACGCGCGCCAAGGGCGAGCTGCAGGCGCGGCTGGCCGCGGTGCACGCCGGCGCGGTCGACGTGCTGGTCGGCACGCAGATGATCGCCAAAGGGCACGATTTCCGGCGCATCACGCTCGTCGCCGCCGTCAACCCCGACGCGGCGCTGTTCGCTGCCGATTTCCGTGCCCCCGAGCGGCTGTTCGCGCTGCTGATGCAGGCGGCCGGCCGCGCCGGGCGCGATGCCGAGCAGGCCGCGCGCAGCGAGATGTGGGTGCAGACCTGGCACCCGGCGCACCCGCTCTATGCCGCCTTGCGCGCGCACGACTACGCGGCCTTCGCCGCCGGCCAGCTGCGCGAGCGCGAGGCCGCCGGCCTGCCGCCCTTCACCCACCTCGCGCTGCTGCGCGCCGAGGCGCGCACGCAGGACGCCGCGCGCGACTTTCTGCAGGCCGCCTGCGATGCAGCCGAGCCGCCGCCGGCGGTCGCGCTCTACGCCCCGGTGCCGGTGGCGGTGCAGCGCGTGGCCAACGTCGAGCGCGCCCAGCTGCTGGTCGAGTCGGCCTCGCGGCCGGCACTGCAACGCTTCCTCGCCGACTGGCTGCCCGCGCTGCATGCGCTGCGCGGCGCGCACAAGTCGCTGCTGCGCTGGGCGGTCGACGTCGACCCGCTGGCGATCTGAGTCACTCCGCGCCCAATAGCGCTGCGAGCAGCGAGAAGCTGAAGAACGCGAGCACCGTCGAGGCCATGATGATGCGTGCCACGCGGCCGTTGTCGGCCTCGTAGCGCTCGGCCATCAGCGAGACGTTGCTCGCCGAAGGCAGCGCCGCCGCGAGCACCAGCAGCTTCAGGTTGAATGCCGACAGCGGCGCGCCGAACGCGACGGCCGCGCTGCCGAGCGCCCATACCAGCGCCGGGTGCGCCACCAGCTTGATCAGCGCCACCGGCAGGTAGAGCGCCAGCGGCGTGCGCGTGTGCACGTGCTGCCCGGCGCGCCACAGCACCGAGCCGATCGAGAACAGCGCCACCGGGGTCGCCGCGTCGCCGAGCATCTTCACGACCTGCTCGACCGGCACGGGCAGCGCGATACCGGAGTTCGACGCCAGCGCACCGAGCACGATCGCCCACGGCAGCGGGTTCTTCGCCGTGCCGCGCAGTGCGTTCGACAGGGTCGCGCCGCGCCCGCGGCCGGCGGCGTCGTGCGCCTGCGCGATGCCCACGCACAGCGAGCTGGTGACGACGATGTCGAACAGGATGGTCGCCGACAGCGGCCCCGTCACCGCCGGGCCGAGCAGGCCGATCAGCATCGGCACGCCCATGAAGCCGAGGTTGGGGAAGGCCGCGACGAGCGCGCCGAACGCGGCGTCCTTCAGGTGCACGCGCGGCGAGCGCGTGACGGCGATCGTGAATGCGACGATCGCCAGACCCGACAGCGCGTACACGCCGAGCACCGCCGGATCGAGCAGCTGCGCCACCGGCGTCGCCGCGCCGAAGCGGAACAGCATGCACGGCAGCGCGAAGTACAGGACGAACAGGTTCAGTCCCGGGATCGCCGCCTCGGGCAGCAGCCGCGTGCGCGCGGCCAGCCAGCCACAAAGCACCAGCGCGAAGAAAGGGAAGGTGACGGCGAAGACGGCCTGCATCAGGCGCGCTCGGCGCCGGCGAGCCCGCTCGCGACGACGAAGCGCGCGGCGCTGCGAACCGGGCTTGCGGGGTCGAGCGGGTGCTCCACCGCTCGCAGTTCGGCGCGCAGGGCGCCCGCGTCGAGGGTGAAGCGCACGTAGCCGCGCTCGTCGCTGCGGGCGTAGCGCAGGTGCGGGTTGTACGGCAGCGCCGCGTCGAGCCGCGACTGCGCCGCGCCCTGGCTGCTGATCGACGTGCCGCAGAACTCGCTGGCCAGCACTGGCGACCTGGCATCGTCGAAGTCGGCCTTCAGGTCGGCGACGACGTTGGCGTGCACGTCGCCGCCGAGCACGACGACGTTGTCGATGTGACGCTCGGCGATGCCTTCGAGCAGCCGGCGACGCGCCGCCGGGTAGCCGTCCCAGCCGTCGGTCCAGACCATCGGGCCGGACCCGGCCCGATGGTCGCGCCACGACAGGCGCGCCATCAGCGTCTGCTGCGCGAGCAGGTTCCAGCGCTGCTCGCGGCTCCAGCCGTCGGCGAGCCAGCGCTCCTGCGCGGCACCGAGCAGCGAGCGCTTCGGGTCGGCGAGCGCCGGGCAGTCGTTCAGCCACACGGTGTTCGAGCCGCCGCGGCCGGGGCGCGGGCAGGCCTGGTGGTCGCGGTACTGGCGGTCGTCGAGCGCGTGGATGCGCGCGAGGCGCCCCCAGTCGTATCGCTCGAAGATTCGGGCCGCCGAGCCGCGCGGCCGCGCCGACTTCGGCAACGGCAGGTGCTCCCAGTACGCCTGGTAGGCGGCGCCGCGGCGCGCGAGGAAAGCATCGCGGTCGTCGGGCTGCTGGCCCTGGTCGCCGGCGTAGTCGTTCTGCACCTCGTGGTCGTCCCACACCATGATCCACGGCGCGTGGCGGTGGGCGCGCTGCAGCAGCGGGTCGCTCTTGTACTGGGCATGGCGCTCGCGGTAGTCGGCCAGGGTGAAGCATTCGCCGCCGGCGTGGCGGCGTACGCGGCCGGGCGGCGAGGCGTACTCGTAGATGTAGTCGCCGAGGAACAGCACCAGGTCGAGCGGCGACTCGGCGGCATCGCGCCAGGCCGCATAGTGGCCGTGGTCCCAGCGCTGGCACGAGGCGATGGCGAACGCCAGCGGCTCGTTCGCGTCGGGCGCCGGCGCGGTGCGCGCGCGGCCGACCGCGCTGCGCGCGCCGAGCGCGGCGAAGCGGTACCAGTACCAGCGCCCC
>JBLMVT010000092.1:0-5697 GCA_050256835.1 Betaproteobacteria bacterium
ATCGCCGCCGTGCCGCTTGGCGACGTCGCCGGCGCGGCGCCGAACAGTGGCGGCGCGATCCCCAACCCGTACACCCACAGCCCCGAGGCGGTGCAGCAGGGCCGCGAACTGTTCGTCAAGATGAACTGCGCCGGCTGCCACGGCTACGAGGCCAAGGGCGGCATGGGGCCGAACCTGACCGACACCTATTGGCGCTACGGCGGTGCGCCGGTGGCGATGTTCAAGTCGATCTACGAGGGCCGCCCGCAGGGCATGCCGGCATGGAATCCGGCGCTGCCCGCCGACGTGATCTGGAAGCTCGTCGCCTACATCGAGTCGCTCGGCGGCGGCTACACGGCCGAGCAGTACCGCGCCTCGATCCAGGGCGACCGGCCGGGCCAGAACGTCGCGCCCGAGGTGCAGCCCACGCTGACCGCTGCGGCGGCGCCGGCCTCGCAGGCGAAGGGAGACCAGCCGCCCGCCGTTCCGGCGCGGCCCGACGCCGGCGGCACGCCGCCGGGCAGCAAGCCGTGATGCGCGCATGAACGACCTGCCGATGTCCTACCTGCGCACCTTCGGGCCGGCCGGCGACCCGACGACGCGGCTCGGCTGGGGCCTGGGGCTGGTCTCGCTGGCGGTGATGGCGATCGTCGCCGCGCTGCTGCTGGCCGGCGTGCTGCGCCGGCGCGGCCCGGCTAGCCCGGGCGCGCTGGCGACCGACCGCGACGCGGGCGGCATGGCGTGGATCTACCTCGGCGTCGGCGTGTCGGCCGTCGTGCTTGTCGCGTGCATGGTGTGGACGCTGCTCACCCTGTCGGCCGTCGCGATGCCCGCGCATGCCGCCGAGCTGACGCTGCAGGTGCAGGCGCACCAGTGGTGGTGGGACGTGCGCTACCGCGGCCACGCGCCGTCGGAGCTGTTCGACACCGCCAACGAGATCCACATCCCGGTCGGCCAGCCGGTGCGCCTCGAGCTGGCGAGCGACGACGTGATCCATTCGTTCTGGGTGCCGAGCCTGGCGGGCAAGACCGACGTCATCCCCGGCCAGACCAACGTGATGTGGCTGCAAGCCGACCGGCCCGGCACCTACCGCGGCCAGTGCGGCGAGTACTGCGGCGCGCAGCACGCGCACATGGCGATGACGGTCGTCGCGCAGTCGCCCGCGGACTTCGCGGCCTGGGCGGCGCAGCAGCGCCGGCCGGCAGAAGCTCCGGTGGCCGACGCCGCGCGCCACGGCCAGCGGGTGTTCGTCGCGCACTGCGCCGCCTGCCACACGGTGCGCGGCGCGGGCGCCGGCGGCATCCTCGGCCCCGACCTCACCCATGTGGCGGGGCGCGGCACGATCGGCGCCGGGCTGCTGCCCAACACGCCGGGCAACCTCGCGGGCTGGATCGCCGACGCGCCGGCGCTCAAGCCCGGCACGCGCATGCCGAGCCTGACGCTGTCGGGCAGCGAGCTGAGCGCGGTGGTCGCCTACCTCGACACCCTGCGCTGACGACGAAGGACACCATGGCCGGCACCGACGCCCTGCGCACCCCCGTGATCGCCCGCCCGGCCGACGACGCGAGCATCCGCCCGCGCCTGGAGAACATCTGGGAGACGCGCGCGGGCTGGCTCGGCGCGCTGAGCTCGGTCGACCACAAGACGATCGGCAAGCGCTACCTCGTCACCTCGTTCGTCTTCCTCGTGCTCGGCGGGCTCGAGGCGGCGCTGATGCGCTGGCAGCTGGCGCAGCCGAACATGACCGTGCTCACGCCCGTGCAGTACGACCAGCTGTTCACGATGCACGGCGTGACGATGATCTTCCTGTACGCGCTGCCGGTGCTGTCGGGCTTCTCGAACTACCTGTGGCCGCTCATGCTCGGCTCGCGCGACATGGCGTTCCCGCGCCTGAACGCGTTCTCGTACTGGGTGTTCCTGCTGTCGGGGATCTTCCTGTACGCCAGCTTCCTGATCGGCCGCGCACCCGATGCCGGCTGGTTCAACTACGTGCCCTACACGTCGCGCGCCTTCAACCCGGGCATCAACATCGACGTCTACGCGCTCGGCATGGTGCTGCTCGGCGTGTCGACCACGGTCGGCTCGATCAACTTCATCGTCACCCTGATCCGCACGCGCGCACCCGGGATGTCGATCAACCGCGTGCCGATCCTGGTCTGGGGCACGCTCACGGCGGCGGTCGGCAACGTGTTCGCGGTGCCGGCGGTCAGCCTGGCCTTCTTCATGCTGTGGATGGACCGGCGCTTCGGCTCGCACTTCTTCGACGTCGCCGGCGGCGGCCAGCCGCTGCTGTGGCAGCACCTGTTCTGGATGTTCGGCCATCCCTGGGTCTACGCGCTGGTGCTGCCGGCGATGGGGATCGTCTCCGACGGCCTGCCGACCTTCTGCCGGCGCCCGCTGGTCGGCTACACCGCGGTCGCGCTGGCGACGGTGACGACGATGGCACTCGGCTTCGGCGTGTGGGCGCACCACATGTTCGCCACCGGGCTGCCGCCGCTGGCGCTGTCGTTCTTCAGCTCGGCCAGCTTCGTCATCGTGATCCCGAGCGCGGTGGCGGTGTTCGCCTGGCTGGCGACGATCTGGCTCGGCCGGCCGCGCTTCACGACCGCGTTCCTCTACTTCACCGGCTTCGTGTTCGTGTTCGTGGTCGGCGGCGTGTCGGGCTTCATGACCGCGGCGGTGCCGCTGGACACGCAGCTCACCGACACCTACTTCATCGTCGCGCACCTGCACTACGTGCTGATCGGCATCAACGTGTTCCCGGTGGTCGGCGGCATCTACTACTGGTTTCCGAAGTTCACCGGCCGGCTGATGGACGAGCGCCTGGGCAAGTGGGGCTTCTGGACCATGTTCGTCGGCTTCAACGTCGGCTTCTTCCCGATGCACATCCTCGGCCTGCTCGGCATGCCGCGGCGCGTCTACACCTACGCCGACGGGCTTGGCTGGGGGCCGCTCAACCTGCTGGTCACCGCCGGCGCCTACGTGTTCGCGATCGGCGTGGCGATGTTCGTCTTCAACGTGTGGAAGAGCCTGCGGCACGGCGAGCGCGCCGGCGCCAATCCCTGGGACGCGCCCTCGCTCGAGTGGGCCACGGCGTCGCCGCCGCCGGCCTACAACTTCGCCGTCATCCCGAGCGTGGCGAGCCGCTACCCGCTGTGGGAGGACCGCCTGGCCGGCCACGGCGGCGCGAGCGCCACCGACGAGGGCTTCCTGCTCGACGACGGCCGCGAGACGATCGGCACCAGCGCGCTCGACGCCGCGCCCGACGTGATCCTGCGCATGCCCGGCGACTCGTACTCACCGCTGGTGCTCGCCGTGCTGCTGGCGCTGATGTTCCTCGGCATGCTGCTGCACTCGTGGTGGCTGTTCGGGGCGACGCTGTTCCTGGTCGCCGTCGCCAGCGTGTGCTGGCTGTGGCCCGAGGACCGGCTCGGCCAGACGATGGACATCGTGCACCATGGCTGAGAACACCCTGTACGCCGGCCACCCGCTGCCGGTCGGCAGCAAGGGCCGGCTGTCGTCGGGCTGGTGGGGCATGCTCGCCGTCCTCGCGACCGAGGCGGCGCTGTTCGCCTATCTGCTCTTTTCGTACTACTACGTCGCCGCGCAGGCCACCGGGCCGTGGCCGCCGGGCGGGCTGCCCAAGCTCGAGCTGGCGATTCCCGGCACGATCGTGCTGCTGGTCGGCAGCGCAACCATGGCCTGGGGCGAGGCCGGCGTGCGGCGTGGCCGGCTCGGCCAGCTGCTCGCCGGGCTCGGCATCTCGATCGCGCTGGCGGTCGCCTTCGTCGTGCTCGAGGGCATCGAGTGGAGCCGCAAGGGCTTCTCGCTGATGACCGACGCCTACGGCTCGCTGTACTTCACCGTGACGGGCTTTCACCTCCTGCACGTGCTGGTCGGCGTGCTGATGCTGGCGATGCTGTTCGTCTGGTCGAGCCTCGGCTACTTCGGCGTGCGCCGCCACTCGACGGTGTCGATCGCGGTCATGTACTGGCACTTCGTCACCGTGGTCTGGATCGCGGTGTTCTTCACCTTCTACGTCACGCCGTACCTCGACCGATGAACGCCGCCGTCGCCCCGTCCGCCGCCTCGCCGATGCACCGCCAGCCGCATCCGTCGCCGCAGCGCCACCGCATCGGCCGGTTCGCGGTCTGGTTCGCCATCGCCGCCGCGCCGCTCGCCTGGAACCTGCAGCTGCTGTTCAACGTCGGGCTGGTGGCGCACGGCTGCTTCCCGCACGACGAGCCGCGCGCCGAGCCGATCTGGAGCCGTCTGCCGGCGGCGGTCGGCGGGATCGAGGTCGCGGCCCTCGTCGTGTGCGTCGTCGCCGGCCTGGTGGCCTGGCGCAACTGGCGCCGCACCCGCGACGAACGGCCGGGCTCGGCGCACCACGTGCTGGAGGGGGGCGATGGGCGCACGCGCTTCATGGCGCTGGTCGGCCTGCTGACCAGCGCGCTGTTCGGACTCGCGGTGGTGTTCGCCGCCATCGTGCTGGCGCTGGTGCCGCCGTGCAACGGCTGACGCGGCTGCGCCGGTTCGCGCACGCCGGCCTGGCTGCCGGCGCGCTGCTGGCAGCACTGCCTTGCGCGCGCGCCGGCGGCCCGGCATGGCTCGTGCCCGGCGGCGACGCCGGGCGCGGCGCGGCACTGATCCAGTCCTACGGCTGCGCCGCCTGCCACACGGTCCCCGGCGTGGAGGGCGCCGACGGCAACGTCGGCCCGCCGCTCACGCGCTTCGGCGAGCGCGCCTACATCGCCGGCGTGCTGCGCAATCGCCCCGACAACCTGCTGCACTGGCTGCGCGACCCGCAGGAGGTCGTGCCCGGCAACGCGATGCCCGACATGGGCATGAACGAGCAGGACGCGCGCGACATCGCGGCCTACCTGTACACGCTGCGCTGATCGACGCGCCGGGCACGCCGTTCGAGCGCCCCGGCACGCCGTTGGCTGTTGGCAGGACACCGGCCCCACGGCCGGCCCGTCATGCCGCTGCGTCCCTCGCCGTTCCGCCTGCGCCAGCCGTGGCTGGTGCTGGCCGCGGCGCTGCTGCTGACGGTGCTGGCCGCCGCGCTGGCGGCGCGCTACGTGCAGGCGCGCGAGCAGGCCGCGTTCGACGCGGCGATCGAGGCCTCGCTCGGCCGGCTGGCATCGCGCCTCGACGGTCATGTCGCGCTGCTGCGCGCGACCCGCGCCTTCCTGCAGTCGAGCCCGGCGCCGGTCGGCCACCCGGCCTACGAGACATACGTGCGCCGGCTGCGGCTGGGCCCGGACTACCCCGGGATGCAGGGCGTCGGCTGGAGCCCGCGCATCGACCGCGCGGACCTCGCCGCGTTCGAGCGCGCGGCACGCGCCGAGGGGCTGGCCGGCTTCCACGTCTGGCCGGCCGGGCCGCGCGCGCCGCACTTTTCCATCCTCTACCTCGAGCCGCCGGACGCGCGCAACCTCGCGGCGCTCGGCTTCGACATGTCCACCGAGCCGGTGCGCGCCGCGGCGATGGACAGTGCGCGCGACAGCGGGGCGCTGGCGATGTCCGGCGTCGTCACGCTCAAGCAGGAGATCGACCAGCACAAGGAAGCGGGCTTCCTGGTCTACGTCCCGGTGTACGGTGGCGACGAGCCGCCGGCGACGCTCGAGGCCCGCCGCGAGCGCCTCTCGGGCTTCGTCTACGCGCCGCTGCGCAGCGGCGACTTCTTCGCCGGCGTGCTCGATGCGCGGCTGG
>JBLMVT010000093.1:0-7402 GCA_050256835.1 Betaproteobacteria bacterium
CGCTGTGGGTGCTGCGCCGCGCCGAGGACGCCAGCGACGTGAGCCAGACGGTCTTCCTCAAGGTTGCGGAGCGCATCGATGACTACGACCCGAGGTTCAAGTTCTTCAGCTGGATCTACCGAATCGCGGTCAACGAGTCGCTCAACCTGTTGCGCCGCCATGACCGCGAGGAGCCGCTCGGCGACGACTACGACGCGGGCGACGACGGTGCGGCGGATCCCGAGCGCCAACTCGACGCGGCCGAGCGCTCGCAGCACGTCCGGCGGGCACTGATGCGCATGGCCACGAACGACCGCCTGGTGCTCATGCTGCGCCACTTCTCGGACTGCAGCTACGAGGACATGGCGCGGATCCTCGGGCTCGACGAGAAGACGGTGAAGTCGCGCCTGTACGAGGCGCGACAGCGGCTGCGCGGGCTGCTCGAGGGGCTGCGATGAAGCGCGCCTGGACCGCAGCGATGCACGCCGTGCTCGACGGCGAGGCGAGCGCGGCCGAACGCGAGGCGCTGCATCGCGCGCTGGCCGGCGACCCGGCCTTGCGCGCCGAGTTCGAGGCCCTGTCGCGGCTGTTCGAGGCGCTCGACGCACTGCCGCCCGCGCATCCGCCCGAAGGCCTGGTCGCCGCGACCACGGCGGCGTGGGCCGCGCGCCGCGCGGCGAACGAGGACCAACTTTTCTCCGGCCGGCGCGTATTTGTCGGGCCGGCGTCGCACGCGACGCGAAGCACAACCATCGAGAGGAGCCCACAGATGAGCCAGCACACCGAACGTTTCTTCGCCAGGCCGAAGTTCTGGATCGGCGCAGGCATCGCCGCTGCGGCGGTGATCGCCGTGGCGCAGTACGGCTTCGACTTTCCACCGCGCGGCGAGGACGTGATGGGCACGATCGTGCCGGCGCAGCGCTATCGCGCGCCGCAGGCGGGGGCCGAGGACGTGAAGCCGGGCATCGCGCCGGCAACCGCGCCGGTGCAGTCGACCGCGGTCGACGTCTCGGCGCAGCAGGGCGCCGACGCCACCGCCCGCAGCGCCGCCCGAGCCTCGGCGCAGATGGCTGCACAGGGCACAGCGCAGATGGCCGCCGAAAGCTCGGCCAGGATGGCGGCCGAGGGCGCCGCGAAGTCCGCTGCCGCCGATGCAGCCGCGAAGGCCACCGCCGCCGGTGCTGCGAAGATGGCGACGCAGGCGGCTGCCAAGTCCGCTGCCGAGTCCGCGGCGGACGCCGCCGTCAATGCAGCGGCCAACGTGGCCGCCGAAGGCGCGGCCAAGGTGGCAGCGCAGCACGCGGCCGAAGCCGCCGCCGCGAACGCGGCCAAGGCCGCCACCCGATGACACGGGCCGGGCGCTCGCCCGGCATGGCCATGCCCCGACCGCCGGCTCCTGCCGGCGGTTTTGTTTGGATGCCGCGGGCACCGTATGCTCGCGCTCGCCTTGGGGTGGGCTCACGGAGGTGCGTGCATGCGCGGCGTCGCGAGGATGGGCTGGCTGTTGGCATGGCTGCCGGCGCTCGCGGCGGCAGCCGGCGGCGGCGAGTCCTCGCCGCTCGGCATGTCGAGCCTCGAGACGCCCGACCTGCAGCTGATCTACTTCGATCCGCTCGCCGGCCTCGCACCGCACGCGCTGCGCGCCTTCACCAATGCGCTGGCCTGGCAGCGTCGCACCTTCGGCTGGACGCCGTGGGAGCGCCCGGGGGTGCTGCTGAAGGACTTCGCCGACTACGGCGGTGGCTCGACCTGGGTCGCGCCGCGCGATACCGTCTTCCTCGACATCGCGCCGCTGTCGCAGGCCTTCGAGACCTTTCCCTCGGCGGAGCGGCTGTATTCGCTGGCGAACCACGAGACGGTGCACCTCGCCACCGGAGATGTCGCCGACGACGCCGACCGCGCCTGGCGCCGCTTCTTCCTCGGCAAGGTGCCGCCGCAGTCGGCCAACCCCGAGTCGCTGCTTTACGGCTGGCTGACCGAGCCGCGCTACCTCGTGCCGCGCTGGTATCTCGAGGGCAGCGCCGTGTTCATGGAGACGTGGATGGGTGGCGGCCTCGGCCGCGCGCAGGGCGGCTACGACGAGATGGTGTTCCGGGCGATGGTGCGTGACGACGCGCACTTCTTCGACCCGCTCGGACTCGAGGCGCGCGGCACGCGCTCGGATTTCCAGGTCGGCGCCAATGCCTACCTCTACGGCACGCGCTTCTTCACTTGGCTCGCGCAGACCCGCTCGCCCGAGCGGGTGATCGCATGGCTGCGTCGCGACGACGGCAGCGCGCGCGCCTACGAGGCGCAGTTCCGCCGCGTGTTCGGCCTGCCGCTGGACCAGGCGTGGCACGAGTGGGTCGCGTTCGAGCAGGAGTTCCAGCGCGCCAACCTCGCACGCGTGCGCGAGCACCCGATCACGCCGCTCGAGCGGCTGCGCGGCGCGCCGCTCGGCTCGGTCTCGCGCCTGGCCTTCGACGCGGCGAGCGGCATGCTCTACGGCGCGTTCCGCTCTCCCGGCACGCTCGAGCACGTCGGTGCGATCGACACGCGAAGCGGCCGCGAGCGCCGGCTGGTCGACATCAAGCGCGCCATGCTCTACCGCGTCGCCTCGTTTGCCTTCGACCCCGCCACCGGCACGGCCTTCTACACCAACGACAACCTCGCCGAGCGCGACCTGATGGCGGTCGACGTGAAGACCGGCCGCTCGCGCATGCTGCTCGAGGACGCACGCATCGGTGACATCGTGTTCGACCCGGCCGACCGCTCGCTGCTCGGCGTGCGCCACGCCGACGGACTGGCGTCGCTGGTGCGCATCCCGTACCCGTACACGCGCTGGACCACCGTGCACGCCTTCCCGTACGGCGTCGTGCCCTCCGACCTCGACGTGTCGGCCGACGGCCGGTTGCTGTCGGCCTCGGTCGCCGAGGCCAACGGCGACCAGGTGCTGCGCGTGTGGCCGCTCGCGCGCGTGCTCGCCGGCGATCTCGCGCCGCAGAGCGAGTTCCGCTTCGGCCAGGCGGTGCCCGAGGGCTTCGTGTTCACGCCCGACGCGCGCTACCTCTACGGCAGCAGCTACTACACCGGTGTGTCGAACATCTACCGCTACGAGGTCGCGACCGGCGCGGTGGAGGCGGTGTCGAACGCCGAGACCGGACTGTTCCGGCCGGTGCCGCTGGCCGACGGGCGGCTGATCGTGCTCGAGTACACCGGCCAGGGCTTCGTGCCCGCGATCCTCGAGCCGAAGCCGATCGAGGACCTGGGCGCGATCACCTTCCTCGGTGCCGAGCTCGCAAAGCGCCACCCGGTGGTGACCACCTGGCAGGTGCCGTCGCCGGCGACCGTCGACGCCGACAAGCTGATCACGAAGCGCGGGCCGTACGTGCCGCTGAACCAACTGCGGCTGGCGAACGCCTACCCTGTGCTGCAGGGCTACAAGAACACCGCCGGGCTGGGCTGGCGCGTCAACTGGGAGGACCCGATCCGCTTCGCGAGCGTGAGCCTCACCGCCGCCTTGACGCCGGCGTCGAGCCTGGCCGGCGAGCGTGCCCATGTCGATCTGCAGGGCCGTTACCTCGGCTGGCACGCCGACCTGGCGTGGAACCACTCGGACTTCTACGACCTGTTCGGCCCGACCAAGCGCAGCCGCAAGGGGCTGGCCATCAAGCTCGGCCACGAGACGCTGCTGATCTACGACGAGCCGCGCAAGCTTACGCTCGGGCTCGACATGGCCTACTACAAGGGCATCGACACGCTGCCCGCGGCGCAGAACGTCGGCACACCGTTCAGCCGTCTCGTCGACGCCAAGGCCGAGTTGCGCTACAGCGACCTGCGCCGCTCGCTCGGCGCGGTCGACGACGAGAAGGGTGTCGTCGCGCAGGCGGCCCTCGAGGCGCAGCGCGCGGCCGGTCGCACCGCGCCGCAGCTGCGCACCGGCCTCGAGCTGGGCTGGCCGCTGCCGCTGCCCAATTCGTCGGTCTGGTCGCGCAGCGCGGCGGGAACGGCCGACGGGCCGCGCGGCGACCCGCTGGCGAGCTTCTACTTCGGCGGCTTCGGCAACAACCGCATCGACAATGGGCCGGTGCAGCGCTACCGGCAGTTCGACTCGATGCCGGGCTTTGGCCTGAACGACATCGCCGGCCGCAGCTTCTTCAAGCAGATGGTCGAGTGGAACCTGCCGCCGCTGGCGTTCGAGTCACTCGGCACGCCGCGCCTGCACCCGAGTTGGCTGCGGCCGGCGCTGTTCGCGACCGCGCTGTGGACGGACCCCGGCGACGCGGCGCGGCGCACGCGCTACACCAACCTCGGCGGCCAGGTCGACCTGCGCTTCTCGCTGCTGCACTGGTACGAGATGACGCTGTCGGCCGGCGTCGCCGTCGGCTACCGTGGCTCGCGCCGCGCCGGCAGCGAGTGGATGGTCTCGCTGAAGATCCTGTAGGGTTCGGCGGATTCATGTTCGCCGAGGTCCTGCTGCCCCCGCTCGTGGCCTTGCTGCCGGTGATGTGCTTCCTCGCCGTGCTGCTCTGGCTCGACAGCTACAAGCTGGTGCGCCTGCCGCTGGTGCTGGCCTGCCTGGGCTGCGGCGTGGCGGCGGCGGGGCTGAGCTACCTCGCGGGCGGCCAACTGCTGCGCCGCACTGGCCTGGACTTCACGACCTACAGCCTGTACATCGCGCCGCTGGCCGAGGAAGCGCTGAAGGCGGCCGTCGTCGTGGCGCTGGTGCGCGCGCATCGCGTGGGCTTCCTCGTCGACGCGGCGATCTGCGGCTTCGCCGTCGGCACCGGCTTCGCACTGCTGGAGAACCTCTACTTCCTGCGCCACATGCCCGATGCGGGGCTGGGCACCTGGATCACGCGCGGGTTCGGCACCGCGCTGATGCACGGCGGCGCCACCGCCATCTTCGGCGTGATGGGCCTGGGCCTGCTGGAGCGCCGGCCTGGGCACGCCTGGCGCGCCTTCGCGCCGGGGTTCGTGCTCGCCGCCGTGCTGCACTCGGCGTTCAATCACCTGAACCACGAGCCCAAGCAGGCGACGCTGGCGGTGCTGCTGGTGCTGCCGCCGCTGGCCTGGTGGGTGTTCGCGCACAGCGAGAAGGCGCTCGGCGACTGGCTCGGGCGCGGCTTCGACGCCGACGCCGAGCGCCTGGCGCTGATCCACTCCGGCCGCCTGGCCGATTCGCCGCTCGGGCGCTACCTCGGCACGCTGCAGGCCAAGCTCGAAGGTCCGGTCGTTGCCGACCTGCTGTGCTACCTGCGGCTGTTCAGCGAGCTGGCGCTACGCGCCAAGGGGCTGCTGATGCTGCAGGAGAACGGCTTCGCGGTCGAACTGGACGACGAGACGCGCGCCAAGCTCGACGAGCTGCGCTACCTCGAGGGCAGCATCGGCCGCACCGGCATGCGAGCGCTGCAGCCCGTGCTCGCCGGCGGCCGGCGCGAGGTGTGGCAGCTGACGCTGCTGGCGAGGTAGCCTGCGGGGCACTCGCGTCGCGGGCATCGAGCCCGCGCCGCTCGCCGGCTGAGTCCGCTGGTCGATCCCCGGCATTCGCCGGGTCCCCTCGCCCGGGCGCCGCCTGGCCTACATGCCGACGTAGTTGGGTCCGCCGCCGCCTTCGGGCGGCACCCAGACGATGTTCTGCGTCGGGTCCTTGATGTCGCAGGTCTTGCAGTGCACGCAGTTCTGCGCGTTGATCTGCAGGCGCTCGTTCTGGTCGTCGTCCCTGACGAACTCATAGACGCCGGCCGGGCAGTAGCGGCCCTCGGGGCCGGCGTAGCGTGCGAGGTTGATCGTCACCGGCACCGCGCGGTCCTTCAGCGTGAGGTGCGGCGGCTGGTTCTCCTCGTGGTTGGTGTTGCTGACGAACACCGAGGCCAGCCGGTCGAAGCTGACCTTGCCGTCGGGCTTGGGGTAGGCGATCGGCGTGCATTCCGCGGCCGGCTTCAGGTAGAGGTGGTCGGCCTGCGCGCGGTGCAGCGTCCACGGCGGCGCCTTGATGCCGATGCGCGGCAGCAGCCACTGCTCGATGCCGGTCATCAGCGTGGCGGTCGTGCGGCCCTTCTTGAACCACTGCTTGAAGTTCTTCGAACCCAGCAGCTCGGCGTGCAGCCAGCTGCGCTCGAAGGCCTGCGGGTAGGCGGTCAGCTCGTCGACCTCGCGGCCGGCACCGAGCGCGTCGAACGCGGCCTCGGCGCACAGCATGCCGGTCTTGATCGCAGCGTGGCTGCCCTTGATGCGGCTGGCGTTGAGGAAGCCGGCCTCGCAGCCGACGAAGGCGCCGCCCGGGAATACCGTCTTCGGCAGGGCGAGGATGCCGCCGGCGGTGATGGCGCGCGCGCCGTAGCCCAGGCGCTTGCCGCCCTCGAGCGTCGGGCGGATCGCCGGATGCGTCTTCCAGCGCTGGAATTCCTCGAACGGGCTGAGCCAGGGGTTGGCGTAGTCGAGCCCGACGACGAAGCCGAGCGCGACCTTGCCGTCGGCTGCGTGGTAGACGAACGAGCCGCCGTAGGTATCGGGGTCGAGCGGCCAGCCTGCGGTGTGGATCACCAGCCCGGGCTGGTGCTTCGCAGCGTCGATCTCCCACAGCTCCTTGATGCCGATGGCGTAGCTCTGCGGATCCTTGCCGTCGGCCAGCCGATAGCGCTCGATCAGCTGGCGCCCCAGGCTGCCGCGCGAGCCCTCGGCGAACACGGTGTACTTCGCGTGCAGCTCCATGCCGAGCTGGAAGTGGTCGGTCGGCTCGCCGTCGCGGCCGATGCCCATGTTGCCGGTGGCCACGCCCTTCACCGCGCCGTCGTCGCGCAACAGCACCTCGGTGGCGGCGAAGCCGGGGAAGATCTCGACGCCGGCAGCCTCGGCCTGCTGCGCCAGCCACTTGACGACGTCTTCCAGGCTGACGATGTAGTTGCCGTGGTTCTTGAAGCAGTCGGGCAGGAAGAAGTCGGGCGTCGCCTTGGCAGCGGTCTCGCTGAGGAACAGGAACTGGTCGGCCGTGACCGGCTGGGCGAGCGGGGCGCCCTGCGCCTGCCAGTCGGGGAACAGCTCGGTCAGCGCGCGCGGATCCATGATCGCGCCCGAGAGGATGTGCGCGCCGGGCTCGGAGCCCTTTTCGAGCACGCACACCGACACCTCCTTGCCCTTCTCGGCGGCGAGCTGCTTCAGGCGGATCGCCGTCGCCAGACCGGCCGGGCCGGCGCCGACGACGACGACGTCGTAGTCCATCGATTCGCGCGGCCCGTACTGGGCGAGGATTTCCTGCGGTGTCATGGGGTTGTCCCGTTCTTCGAAGGTCGCGCGGATTCTAGGAGAGCGGGCCGCCGCGCCCGCGTCGCGAGCGCGTCAGCGCATGCCCAGCGGAACGGCGGCGAACAGCTTCGCGTGCTCGCGCGGCGCGGCGCGGCCGTACTGCGGCGGCGGCGTCACCGCGCCGCCCAGCTCGGCCGCG
>JBLMVT010000094.1:0-3195 GCA_050256835.1 Betaproteobacteria bacterium
ATCGTGCGCCACGGCCCGGCCTGCGTGCTGCTCCCGCGGCTGGCCGCCGAGCTGAACGCGCAGGCGGTCTACGCCAACCATGACGACGACCCGGGCCCGCTCGAACGCGACGCGCGCGTACGCGGCGCGCTCGCCGCTGCCGGGATCGCCCTGCACACCGGCAAGGACCACGTGGTGTTCGAACGCGGCGAGGTGCTGACGCGCAGCGGAGAGCCGTACTCGGTGTTCACGCCGTACCGCGAGGCCTGGCTGGCCAGGCTCGAGCCCTTCTACCTGGCGGCCTGGCCGGTGGACCGGCACGCGGCGGCGCTGGCGCCGCTGCCCGCGAACGAGCCGCCCTCGCGCGTGCCGACACTGGCGCAACTCGGCTTCGAGCCGACCGGGCTGGCCGCGCTGCACGTCGTGCCCGGCGAGCGCGGCGCCCGACAGCAGCTGGACGACTTCCTCGCGCGCATCGACCGCTACGACAGCGCGCGCGATTACCCTGCCCAGAAAGGGCCGAGCTACCTCGGCGTGCACCTGCGCTTCGGCACGCTGTCGATCCGCCGCGCTGCGCGCGAGGCCGAGGCGCGCGCAAGCCAGGGGTCGGCAGGCGCGCGCGTCTGGCTGTCGGAGCTGATCTGGCGCGAGTTCTTCCAGCAGGTGCTGCACCACCACCCGCACGTCGTCGACCGTGCCTTCCGGCCGGCCTACGACAGGATCCGCTTCGAGCACGGCCACCATGCGCATGAGCGGTTCGACGCCTGGTGCGAGGGCCGCACCGGCTACCCGCTGGTCGATGCGGCGATGATGCAGCTCGAACACAGCGGCTACATGCACAACCGGCTGCGCATGGTGACGGCGAGCTTCCTCGTCAAGGACCTCGGCATCGACTGGCGCTGGGGCGAGCGCTGGTTCGCCGACCGCCTGATCGACTTCGAGCTGGGCTCGAACAACGGCGGCTGGCAGTGGGCAGCCGGCACCGGCTGCGACGCGCAGCCGTGGTTCCGCGTGTTCAACCCGGTGACGCAGAGCCGGCGCTTCGACCCGGAGGGCGCGTTCATCCGCCGCTACCTGCCGCAGCTTGCGGCGCTGCCCGACGCGCTGCTGCATGCCCCCTGGCAGGCGCGACCGGTCGAACTGGCGGCCGCCGGCATCGTGCTCGGCCGCGACTACCCGTGGCCGATCGTCGACCACGAGGCGGCGCGCCGGCGCACGCTCGAGCGCTACGCCGTCGTGCGCGGGGGCTGACCGGCTGCCGGCGGCATCAGGCGGGCGCCGTCGCGCCGACGTGGCGCGCGATCAGCCCGAGCAGTTCGTCTTCCGAATAGGGCTTGCCGAGGTAGTGGTCGACGCCCAGCTCGGCCGCGTGGTCGCGGTGCTTCTGCGCGATGCGCGAGGTGATCATGATCACCGGCAAGCCGCTCCAGCGGGCGTCGCCGCGCAGGTTGCGCACCAGGTCGAAGCCGTCCATGCGCGGCATCTCGATGTCGCTCAGCACGACGTCGGGGGTCTCCTCGGCGACGCGCTCGAGCGCCTCCAGGCCGTCCTTGGCCAGCGCGACGCGGTAGCCCTCGCGGGCGAGCAGCCGCTGGGTGACGCGGCGCACGGTCAGCGAGTCGTCGACGACGAGCACTAGCGGGCGCGCCTCGACCGCCTCGGCCGCCGCCTGCGTCTGGGCGGGCGCCGCGCCGGCCAGCGCACCGAGCGTCGCCGCGCGCGCCGCCTGGCCGTACAGCGTCGCCAGCGCCACCGGGTTGTAGATCAGGGCCGGCAGCCCGGAGGCGAGCAGCGTCATGCCGGCCAGCCCGGGCAGGTGCGACAGTTGCGCGCCGAGGTTCTTGACCACCACTTCCTGGTTGCCGAGCACCTCGTCGACGTGCACCGCGATGCGCTGCTGCGCGCTGCGCACGATGACGACCGGCGTGCCGCGGCCGGCTTCGGACCCGCGCGCACCGAGTTGCAGCAGCGAGCCGAGCCAGAAGAACGGCAGGCTCGCGTCGCCGAGGGCGAAGCTGCCGCTGGCATAGGCCGCCTCCACTTCGGCCGGCGTGGCGCGCCGCACGATCTCGACCAGCGTCGAGGGCACCGCCACCGTGACCTGGCCGCAGCGCAGCATCACCACCTGGGTGATCGCCGTCGTCAGCGGCAGCACCAGCCGGAAGCCGGTGCCCTGGCCACGCGCGGTCGCGGTCTCGATGCGGCCGCCCATCGCGTTGACCTCGAAGCGCACGACGTCCATGCCGACGCCGCGGCCGGCCAGCTCGGTCACCGTTTCGGCGGTCGAGAAGCCGGGCGTGAAGATCAGGTTGGCCAGCTCGGCATCGCCCGGCGTGGCGGCAGCATCGAGCAGGCCCATCGCCACGCCGCGCGCGCGGATGCGGCCGAGATCGAGACCCTGGCCGTCGTCGCGGAACTCGATGCCGACCTCGTTGCCCTCGTGGCTCAGCGAGACGGTGATGCTGCCGGTCGGGTCCTTGCCGGCGGCGAAGCGCGCCTCGGGCGGCTCGATGCCGTGCGTGACGCAGTTGCGCAGCACGTGCTCGAAGGCGCCGGTCATGCGGTCGAGCACGCCGCGGTCGATCTCGATCGAGCCGCCGACGATGTCCAGCCGCACCTGCTTGCCGGTCTCCTTGGCCGCCTGCCGCACGACCCGGTACAGGCGGTCGGAGAGGCTCTCGAACTCGACCATGCGGGTGCGCAGCAGGTCGTCCTGCAGGTCGCGCGCCAGCCGGCCCTGCGCGGCGAGCTGGTCCTCGGCCGCCTCGACGGTGCGCTGCAGGGTGCGCTGCACCGTGGCGACGTCGTTGACCGACTCGGCCATCATGCGGGTGAGTTCCTGTAGCCGCGTGTAGCGGTCGAACTCGAGCGGGTCGAAGCTCTCCGACGCCGCCTTCGTCGCTTCCATGCGCGAGGCCATCTGCGTCTCGGCCTGTAGCTCGATGTCGCGCAGCTGGCCGCGCAGCCGGTCGAGGTTCTCGGCCAGGTCGCCGAGCGTGGACCGCAGGTGCGCCACTTCCGCCTCGATGCGGCTGCGCGTGATGCTCACCTCGCCGGCCTGGTTGACCATGCGATCGAGCAGCGGCGCGCGCACCCGCACCGTCGCGGCCCCGGCCGGCGCCTGGCGTTCGGCCGCAGCGGGTAGCTCGGCGGCGGTGGCCGCCGGCGCGACGAAGCGCGACCAATCGATCTCCGGCGCGACGCCGGCCGCTTCGA
>JBLMVT010000095.1:0-10926 GCA_050256835.1 Betaproteobacteria bacterium
GCCGCGCGCGGCCAGCGCGTCGGTGATCGACTCGACGATGGCGCCTTCGCCGTGCACGACGACCTCGCGCGCGGCGGGCGGCGCGTCGACGGCGAGCGGGGCGAGTGCCGACGCGCCCTCGGGGTAGCGGTAGAAGCCGCGCCCGCTCTTGCGGCCGAGCAGGCCGCCGTCGACCATGTCGCGCTGCACCGGCGAGGGCACGTAGCGCTTGTCGTAGAAGTTGGCCTGGTAGACCGAGCTCGTGACGGCGAAGTTGGTGTCGTGGCCGACCAGGTCCATCAGCTCGCACGGCCCCATGCGGAAACCCGCGCCGCGCAGGCAGGCGTCGAGCAGCTGCGGCGTCGCGGCCTGCTCGTGCAGCAGCGCCAGCGTCTCGGCGTAATAGGGCCGGGCAATGCGGTTGACGATGAAGCCCGGCGTCGACTTCGCGTGCACCGGCGTCTTGCCCCAGGTGCGGGCGAGTTCGAAGATCGCCTCGGCCAGCGCCGGGTCGGTGTGCAGCCCCGACACCACCTCCACCAGCTTCATCAGCGGCACCGGGTTGAAGAAATGCATGCCGACCAGCCGGCCCGGCTGCTTCAGCGCCTGTGCCAGCGCGGTGACCGAGATCGACGAGGTGTTGCTGGCCAGTACGCAGTCGGCGCCGACCAGCGTCTCGAGCTGCGCGAACAGCGCTCGCTTGGCGGCCAGGTCCTCGACGATGGCTTCGACCACCAGCCCGACGTCGCGCGCGTCGTCGAGCGCGGTGACCGGCTCGATGCGCGCGAGCGTGGCGCGCGCGGCGTCGGCGTCGAGCCGACCCTTGTTCACCAGGCCGTCGAGCGTCGAAGCGAGTTTCGTCCTGGCCTGCGCCGCAGCGCCGTCGCGCGCGTCGAAGAGCTTGACCGCATGGCCGGCCTGCGCCGCCACCTGCGCAATGCCCGCGCCCATGATGCCGGCGCCGACGACGAGGACCGGCGCGCCGGCGAGTTGTGCCCGGGTCATCAGTACGTCTCCAGGTGCAGCCGCCCGTCGCGCTTGAGCGCGGCGGCGACGTTGTCCCACACCAGGCCGGCCTGTTGGGCGACGTCGCGCAGCGCCAGCACCACGCCTTCCTCCATCGCCTTCAGCCCGCAGACGTAGAAGTAGGCATTCGGGTCGGCGAGCAGCGCGGCGAGGTCGGCGGCGCGCTCGCGCATCGCGTCCTGCACGTAGCGCTTGGGCTTGCCCGGCGTGCGCGAGAACGCGAAGTTGATGTCGATGAAGTCCTTGGGCAGGCCCTGCAGTGGGCCGAAGTAGGGCAGTTCCTCCTTGGTGCGCGCGCCGAAGAACAGCATCAGCTTGCCGCCCTCGAACTTGCCCGAGGCGCGCAGCCGGCGCCGCCACTCGGTCATCGCCCGCATCGGTGCGCTACCGGTGCCGGTGCAGATCATCACGATGTGGCTCTTCGGGTGGTTGGGCATCAGGAAGGTGGCACCGAACGGCCCGGTCACCTGCACCTTGTCGCCGACCTTGAGGTCGCACATGTAGTTGCTCGCCACGCCGCGCACCGGGTTGCCTTCGTGGTCCTCGAGCACGCGCTTGATCGTCAGCGAAACGTTGTTGTAGCCCGGCCGCTCGCCGTTGCGCGGGCTGGCGATCGAGTACTGGCGCGGGTGGTGCGGCCGACCCTGGGCGTCGACGCCGGGCGGCACGATGCCGATCGACTGCCCTTCGAGCACCGGGAACGGCATGGCGCCGAAGTCGAGCACGATGTGGTGCGTGTCGTACTCGCGGCCGACCTCGGTGACGCGCACGTTGCCGGCGACCGTCGCGGTGACCGTTTTCTCGGCCGCCTTCGGCCCGTACAGGTTGGTGTAGGCGTGGGCCGCCGACCACGGCGGCACGGTGGCGCCGTACTGCGCGCTGTTGAAGGCGACGACCTCGGGCTGTGCGACGGCGGTGCTCGCCGGTACGGGCTCGACCGCGGCCGGCGCCTCGTCGAGCACGACGCCCGCCTCGGCCAGCTGCTCGGGGGTCAGCTTGGCCGGCAGGGCGTCCCAGCCGAACTGCTCCTCCAGCGAGTAGGCGCGCGAACGCGGCACCAGGTGCCAGTTGTCGATCGAGCCGGTCGGACACGGCGGCACGCAGGCCATGCACTGCTGGCACTTGTCCGGGTCGACCACGTAGTTGCGCGAATCGTGGGTGATCGCGCCGACCGGGCAGGTCGCCTCGCAGGTGTTGCAGCGGATGCAGATCTCGGGGTCGATCAGGTGCTGCCTGATCACCTTGACGTCGGCCATGTCCATGAGGGGTCCCGGCTCGGTGTGGGCTCAGCCGAAGCGCACGTACTCGAAGTCGATCGGCTGGCGGTTGATGCCGACCGCCGGCGGCGCGATCCAGCCGGCGAACTTGCCCGGCTCGGCGACGCGGCCCATCAGGCTGGCGACGAAGGCGCGGTCCTCCTCGCTCGGCAGCCATTCGCCGACCTTGGCGTTCCACTCGGCGTCGCTCACCACGCGGCCGTCGGGCGCCACCTTGATGCCGGCGAGCGCGCCGATGCTGCGGTGGAAGGCCTTGTGCGGCGCCTTCAGGCGGAATGGGATGCCGGCCTTCTCGATCACCTTGTTCCAGCGCTCGACGCCGGCGATCGAGTCCTTGATGTAGTCGTCGCGCAGCACCTCGTTGAGCGCATTGAGCATCGGCACTTCCTTCTCGACCAGCTGCCCGCCCTGCACGTTGAGCACCTTGTACGTCTGGCCCTTGAGCACGTGGTCGTCGGTGCGCTTGCCTTCCTCGAAGCGGCCCTTCAGCCCGGTCGAGTAGAAGGTCGCGGCGTTGCTCGATTCGTCGGCGCCGAACAGGTCGATCGTCACCGAGAAGTGGAAGTTCAGATAGCGCTGGATCGTCGGCAGGTCGATCGCGCCGGCGGCGCGGATGCGCGCCGGGTCGTCGGTCTTCAGCTCGTTCATCACCTGGCAGGTGCGCTGGATGACGCGCGAGATGCCGCTCTCGCCGACGAACATGTGATGCGCTTCCTCGGTCAGCATGAACTTGGTCGTGCGCGCCAGCGGGTCGAAGCTCGACTCGGCGAGCGCGCACAGCTGGAACTTGCCGTCGCGGTCGGTGAAGTAGGTGAACATGAAGAACGACAGCCAGTCGGGCGTTGGCTCGTTGAACGCCTGTAGGATGCGCGGATTGTCCTGCTGGCCGCTGCGCCGCGCGAGCAGCGCCTCGGCTTCCTCGCGACCGTCGCGGCCGAAGTACTTGTGCAGCAGGTAGACCATCGCCCACAGGTGGCGGCCTTCCTCGACGTTGACCTGGAACAGGTTGCGCAGGTCGTAGAGCGAGGGCGCGGTCAGGCCGAGGTGGCGCTGCTGCTCGACCGACGCCGGCTCGGTGTCGCCCTGGGTGACGATGATGCGGCGCAGGTTGGCGCGGTACTCGCCGGGGACGTCTGCCCAGGCGGCCTCGCCCTTGTGGTCGCCGAAGTGGATCTTGCGATCCTTCTCGCCGGGGTTGAGGAAGATGCCCCAGCGGTACTCGGGCATCTTCACGTAGCCGAACTGTGCCCAGCCCTGCGGGTCGACGCTGACCGCCGTGCGCAGGTAGACGTCGAAGTTCTGCGAGCCCTCGGGGCCCATGTCGTTCCACCAGTGCAGGTAGTTCGGCTGCCACTGCTCGAGCGCACGTTGCAGCGTGCGGTCCTCGGCGAGGTTGACGTTGTTGGGGATCTTCTCGCTGTAGTCGATAGTGGACATTCGGTTGCTCCGTGGAGGTTCGAAATTCAGTCGGCCTTGATCAGACGCGGTTCCAGTCGAACTGCGCCTTGTCGCCCTTGCCGTAGACCTTGAGCGCGCCCTTCTCGCCGACAGCGTTGGGGCGCTGGAAGATCCAGTTCTGCCAGGCGGTCAGCCGCCCGAAGATGCGCGTCGCCATGTTCTCGCGGCCGTTGAAGCGCAGGTTGGCTTCCATGCCGGTGAGCGCGTCGGGCGACATCGAGACCCGCTCCTCGATGGCAATGCGCACCTCGTCGGCCCAGTCGATGTCATCGGGGCTGCTCGTCACCAGGCCCAGCGCGAACGCGGCGTCGGCGTCGAGCGGCTGGCCGGCCTTCGCGCGGACGGCGTCGAGCGCCGGCTGTTCGCCGTAGAAGCGGCGCGCCAGGCGGCTCTCGCCGGTGGCCATCGGGTACAGGCCGAAGTTGGCCTCGTCGACGGTGATCTTCGGCGCGCGTGCCGGGTGGTCGGGCAGCGCCAGCATGTAGCTGCGGTCGCATGCCAGCGCCAGTTCGAGGAAGGTGCCGGCGAAGCACGAGCCGGGCTCGATCAGCGCGAACAGGCTGCGCGAGGACACGTCGAACCGGCTCAGGGTGCGGCGCAGCAGGCCGATCGTCTCGCGCACCAGCCAGTGGCCCTGGTGCTTCAGCAAGGTCGCGTCCGTCGCCAGCACGGCGGCGGTGTCGCCCTCGGTCTTGATCAGCCAGGTGCCGATGTCCAGCTCGTTGGTGCGCATCGACAGGATCGCGTCGTCGAGTTCGCGGCCCAGCGCGAGCGGATACCAGTCGGCGCCGGCGGCCTCGATGGCGGCGACGTCGGCCGGCTGCGCCTCCTGCGGGCCCTTCACGGTGAAGGTCGCGGTGCGCCGGGCGCGGTCGATCTCGACCGACACGTGCGAATAGCGCAGCGCGTCGGCTTCGACCGTTCGCGCCAGCGGCGTCAGCGCGATGCCCCTGGCGCCGGCCGGCCGGTCGCTCCGTGCGGCGAGCTGCAGCGCACGTTCCTGCACCTTCTGCGCGAACACCGCGGGCTTGGCGATGTCGTCGACCAGCCGCCAGTCCTTCGCCTTCTGGCCGCGCACGCCCTCGGTGGTGGTGCAGAAGATGTCGGCCAGGTCGTGGCGCACGTGGCGCTTGTCGGTGACGCGGGTCAGCCCGCCGGTGCCCGGCAGCACGCCCAGCAGCGGCACCTCGGGCAGGCTCACGGCCGACGACCGGTCGTCGACCAGGATGATCTCGTCGCAGGCCAGCGCCAGTTCGTAGCCGCCGCCGGCGCACGAGCCGTTCACCGCGGCGATGAACTTCAGGCCCGAGTGCTCGGACGAGTCCTCGATCCCGTTGCGCGTCTCGTTGGTGAACTTGCAGAAGTTCACCTTCCAGGCGTGGCTGGAGACGCCGAGCATGAAGATGTTGGCGCCCGAGCAGAACACCTTGTCCTTCAGGCTGGTGACGACGACGGTGCGCACCTCGGGGTGCTCGAAGCGGATGCGGTTGAGAGCGTCGTGCAGCTCGATGTCGACCCCGAGGTCGTAGCTGTTGAGCTTGAGCTTGTAGCCGGGGCGCAGGCCGGCGTTCTCGTCAAAGTCGGCACCCAGGGTGGCCACCGGGCCTTCGAACTTCAGCTTCCAGTGGTGGTACTGCGAGGGGTCGGTCCGGTAGTCGACACGGGGCGAGGTGGTCAAGGCAGGCTCCTCAAACGTAGAACTATAGTGCATTGATCTGGATCAGATGCATGCAGCATAGTGCACGATATTGATCAAAGTCAAGGAGAATCTCGCGTGGGCCGATGCGGACGACGCCTCCGCGCCCGTTGATCTGCGTCATCCCTGTCCGCCAGGTCGTTGAGGACAGTTTCTTGATGAGGCGCGACGCATCGGGCGAGGGGCGCATCCGGCGTTGGCTGGCAAGGCACGGCCGGTCCTGGGTGGCGCTGTTGCCTCCGCTGGTCGCCGTGGTCGTGCAGTGGGCGCTGTGGCCGCTGATCCGCCCCCATTTCTGGTTCCTGTTCTTCCCGGCGGTGTTCGTCAGCTCCTGGATCGGCGGCCGTGCCGCAGGGCTGCAGGCGGCCGTGCTGTCGGCGCTGCTGGCGTGGTGGCTGTTCATTCCGCCCGAGTACAGCTGGGCCAAGGGCAGCTACGCGCTGCTGTTCCCGGTGGCGGTGTTCCTCGCCATGGGGGTGGCCTTCAGCTGGTCGCACGACCGGCTGCGGCGCAGCGAGCAGCGCATGCGCGAGATGTTCGACCAGGCGAGCGAAGGCGTGTTCGTCGCCGACCTCGACGGCCGCTACACCGACGTCAACGAAGCCGGCTGCCGCATGCTCGGCTACTCGCGCGACGAACTGCTCGGCCGCCCGATCGCCGAGCTGATCCCGCCCGCGGACGTGCCGCGGCTGGCCGAGGAGCGACAGCGCATGCTCGCCGGCGGCACGCAGGTGAGCGAATGGACCTTGCGTCGCAAGGACGGCTCCTGGCTGCCGGTGGAGGTCAGCGCGAAGATCCTGCCCGGCCGGCAATGGCAGGCCTTCGTGCGCGACATCAGCGAGCGGCGCCTGGCGCAGGAGCAGTTGCGGCAGGCAGCGACCGTGTTCGACAGCACCAACGAGGCCATCGTGGTGGCCGACGCCGGGCGCCGAATCGTCACCGTCAACCAGGCGTTCACCGCCATCACCGGCTACCAGCCGCACGAGGTGGTCGGCCGCAGCCCGAGCCTGCTGCATTCGGGCCGCCAGGACGAGGCGTTCTATCGCGCGCTGTGGGACTCGATCGAGCGCACCGGCCAGTGGCAGGGCGAGATCTGGAACCGGCGCAAGAACGGCGAGCTGTTCCCGGCGTGGGAGAACATCAGCGCCATCCGCGATGCCGGCGGCACGATCTCGCACTACGTCGCCGTGCTGTCGGACATCACGCCGGTCAAGCGCGCCGAGGAGCGGCTCGAGCACCTGGCGCACCACGACCCGCTGACCGGCCTGCCGAACCGGCTGCTGTTCGTCGGCAGCCTGCGCCAGTCGATCGAGCACGCGCGTCGGCACGGCGAGAAGGTCGCGCTGCTGTTCATCGACCTCGACCGCTTCAAGCTGATCAACGACTCGCTCGGCCACCCGGCCGGCGATGCGCTGCTGAAGACGATCGGCGCGCGCCTGAAGGCCGCGGTGCGCGCGGAGGACGTCGTCACCCGCTTCGGCGGCGACGAGTTCACCGTCGCGCTCGACGAGGTGGCCGACCCCGAAGCGGCCGGCCACCTTGCGGGCAAGCTGATCGCCGAGATCTCGCGTCCGCTGCATCTCGATGGCCACGAGGTCGCGGTCGGCGCGAGCATCGGCATCGCCCTCTTTCCGGACGACGCCGAAGGCGCCGACGAACTCATCAAGATGGCCGATACGGCCATGTACCGCGCCAAGGAGCAGGGGCGCGGTACCTACGAGTTCTATACCCGCGACATCAGCCTGCGCGTGCACGAGCGGCTGGCGCTGGAGAACGAGCTGCGCCGCGCGCTCGAGCGCGGCGAGCTGCGCCTGCATTACCAGCCGCGCTTCGAGCCGGTCAGCCGGCAGCCGCTCGGCGTCGAGGCGCTGCTGCGCTGGCAGCACCCCAAGCATGGGCTGATCGGCCCGGAGCGCTTCATCGGCGTCGCCGAGGACAGCGGGCTGATCAATGCGATCGGCGCCTGGGTCTTGAACGCCGCCTGCGCGCAGGCGCGGGCATGGCTCGACCGCGGGCTGGCGCCGGTGTGCATCGCGGTCAACGTCTCGGGCCGGCAGATCCTCTACGACCATCTCTCCGAGGAGATCGAGGACGCGATGCGCATCGCCCGCCTCAGCCCCGCCGACGCGGCCATCGAGATCGAGATCACCGAAAGCGTGCTGCAGCACTTCGATCCGGCCGTCGAGGTACTGCGCCGGCTGCGCGCACTCGGCATCCGCGTGGCGATCGACGACTTCGGCACCGGCTATTCGTCGCTCGGCATGCTCAAGCAGTTGCCGGTCGACACGCTGAAGATCGATCGCGTCTTCGTGCGCCACCTGCCCGACGACGGCGACAGCCGCGCCATCGTCGGCGCGATCGTCTCGATGGCGCACACGCTCGGGCTGCGCGTCGTCGCCGAGGGGGTCGAGACCGAGGCGCAGCTGGCCTTCCTGTGCGGCGAGGGCTGCGACGAGGTGCAGGGCTACCTGCTCGCGGCCCCAGCGCCGCCCGAGGAGGTGGCGGCGCTGCTCGCGCCCGAGCCGGCGCTGCCCGGCGGGGCCTGAGGCGCCCGCGTCAGCGAATCGCTGTCGACCAGCCGCGCTCCCGCCTGCGCCATCCGCGCCAACGCGCGCTCGCCGTCGCCCGGGTGCACGTCGACCGCCGCCACGCCGTCGCGCAGTACGACCGCCGCGAAGCCGAGGGAAAGCGCATCGAGCACCTTCTGCAGCACGCAGTAGTCGGTGGCCAGCCCGCCGACGACCAGGCGCTCGACGCCCGCGTCGCGCAGCGTCGCCGCCAGCGCCGTGCCGGCGAACCCCGAGTAGGATTCCCGCTCGTCGCGCTCGATCGTCGTTGCCTTCGAGACGACGAGCGAGCGCGCCGGCAGCTTCAGGCCGGAAGCGAATGCCGCGCCCGGCGTGTCGACGACGCAGTGCGGTGGCCAGGGCCCGCCCTGCGCGACGAACGAGCAATGGTCCGCGGGGTGCCAGTCGCGGGTGGCGACGATCGGCAGCCCGCATGCGACGAAGACGTCGATCGCGCGGTTGAGCGCCGGCAGCACGCGGTCGCCGGCGGGCACGGCGAGCTGCCCGCCGGGCAGGAAATCGACCTGCACGTCGATCAGCAGCAGGGCGTCGCCGCGGTGCGGCGCGAGCGGTTCGTCGGCAGGGTTCATGACGGGCTCCGGGGCGATTGCGCTGGGTCAGGCCGGGCGGCGCCGGCGCATGGTCGAATCGGCGCATGGACCGCAGCGACGAGCCGTCGACCGAGGCCAAGCTCGCCTTCCTGCGCGCCGGCCATCCCGGCTGCGAGGTCGTCGAGACGCACATGGCCTGGGTGCTGCTCGATGCCGTGCACGCGCTCAAGCTGAAGAAGCCGGTGCGCTATCCGTTCCTCGACTTCTCGACCGTGGCGGCGCGCGAGGCCGACGCGCGCGCCGAGCTGCGGCTGAACCGCCGGCTCGCGAGCGGCGTCTACCTCGGCCTGCTCGCGCTGCAGTGGGACGGCGAACGCTTCGCCCTCGTGCCCGAGGACCGGCTGCCCGGGCCCGGCCGCACCGTCGACTGGCTGGTGCTGATGCGCCGGCTGCCGGCGGCGCGCATGCTCGATCACCTGCTGCGCGACGGGGTCGTCGAGCCGGCTCGCATCGACACGCTGGCCGACGTGCTGGTCGACTTCTACCGCCGCGCGCCGCGCGCCGCGGTCGAGGCCGACGAGCTGGTCGCCCGCCTGCGCGAGGAGCGGCGGATCGACCGCGAGGTGCTGACGCAGCCGGCGTTCGCGCTGGCCGAGGCGCCGGCGCTGCTGCAGCGCTTCGACGCCGCCTGCAGCGCCGCCGCGCCCCTGCTGCACGAGCGCGTGCGCGCCGGCCGCATCGTCGAGGGCCACGGCGACCTGCGACCCGAGCACGTCTGCCTGGTCGAGCCGCCGGTGGTGATCGACTGCCTGGAGTTCAACGCCGCCCTGCGCGAGGTCGACCCGTTCGAGGAGCTGGCTTTCCTGGGCCTCGAATGCGCGCTGCTCGGCGCACCCTGGGTCGGGCCGCGGCTGGTCGCGCGGTGCGGCCAGGCGCTGGCCGATCGCCCGCCGGCGCCGCTGCTCGACCTGTACGTCGCGCGCCGCGCTCTGCTGCGCGCGCGGCTGGCCGCGGCGCACCTGCTCGAAGCCGCGCCGCGCACGCCCGAGCGCTGGCTGCCGCAGGCGCGCCGCTACCTTGCTCGGGCGCAGGCCGCGCTCGACGGCTTCAGCGCCGCCAGCCCTCATGGCTCGACCTGAGGGCGCGCGCAAACAGCGGCACCGCGGACACCGTCGTCAGCTTGTCGTGCAGCGCGGCGCCGGCGCCTGCCAGCCGGAACGGCGGCACGCTGTCGGTCACGGCGACGCGGTCGATCGCCGCGTCGGCCAGCACCTGCGCGGCCGGGTCGACGAACAGGCCGTGAGCCGCGCATGCGACCACCGAGCGTGCGCCGGCATGACGCAGCGCCTGCGCGGCGCGCTGCATCGTCTCGCCGCTGGCGATCAGGTCGTCGTACAGCAGCACGGTGCTGCCGGCGACCTCGCCGGCGACGATCCGGCCGCCGCTGACCAGCCCCCCGCTGCGCCGCTTGTCGACCACCGCGAAGCCGACCGAGCGGCCGAGCGACTCCTGCAGCGCCTCGCGCCAGAGCTGCGCGCGCTTGACGCCGCCGGGGTCGGGCGAGGCGACCGACAGCGGGCCGGTCGCCGCCAGTTCGTGCGCCAGCGCCTCGAACGCCGGGTGCGCGTCGAGATGGATCGTCGGGCAGCGGAAGGCGTTCTGGAACGCGGCGACGTTGTGCGCCTCGAGCACGATCGCCTGGTCGACGCCCGAAGCCTCGGTGACCTGCGCCAGCCAGCGCAGGCTCAAAGGGTCGAACGGCTTGGTCTGGCGGTCCTTGCGTGCGTAGGCGAGGTAGGGCACGACGGCACTGACGCGCGCGGCGCCGTTCTGGCGCAGCGCGGCGGCGAACAGCAGCAGCCGGCACAGCCGGTCGTGCGGGCTCAGCTGCGGCCCGCCATGCAGGCTGGCGACGACGTAGGCGTCGGCACCGCGCGGGTCGGCCAGCGGGCGCAGCTTGATCTCGCCGTCGGCGAAGACACGTTCCTCCAGCGGCGCCAGCGTGCGGTCGAGGTCGGCCGCCAGCGCGGGGGCCAGCGCGTCGTCGGGGTCGAGCGAAAAGATCAGCACGAGGCGCCTCCCGGTGCGGACTGCCAGCGCGCCTCGTCGAGCGCGCGCACGAAGCGGTCGAGCTCGGCGTCGGCCAGGCGGTCGATGCCGGCGGCGCCGGCGCGTCCGCGTCCACCGAAGCGGCGGCACAACGCGTCGGCGCCGGAGGCGGCGTCGAGCGGGGAGCGCAGGCTGACGCGCCAGTCGCCCTCGCGGGTGCGCGTCAGCACGGCGTGCGCACGCGCCGGCTCGGCGTGCGCCCGTTCGTTGGCGAAGCTGCCGGCCACGGGGCTTGCTGACCGAGAAGATGCAAGATTTCCTGC
>JBLMVT010000096.1:0-2567 GCA_050256835.1 Betaproteobacteria bacterium
GGCCAGCCAGCGCCGGCGCGAACGGCCGGGCCCGTGGACGGCGCGGATCATGGCCTGCGACTTCCGGCCGGCGGCTCGTTCATGCCCGCCGGCTACTCCCGCACGAACACCATGCCGAACGCGCCGAACGACACCGTGCGCTCACCGTCGGTGGTGTACGAGGCGACGCCCAGCGAGTGGTACGACGACGTGAACGCGCGCAGCGATCCCAGGCCGAGCGCGCCCGCGATCGGCCGGCGCTCGGCCACCGCATCGCGGATCTTCGCGCGGTGGCGCTCGGGCGAAGGGTTGGTCGCGAACGCCAGCAGCACGACGAGCAGCACGGCGATCACGGTGACGAGGCTGTTCTTCGACATCACGGCTCCCAGGCGGACTGCTGCAGCACGACCCGGTAGCCGTCGGGGTCCGCGAAGCTGCGACCGCGCCGCTGCCAGTACGGGTTGAAGGCGGCGACCTCGGTGAAGCCTGCGCCGGCCATCGACGCGCAGGCCGCCTGCCATTCGCTTCGGTCGGGCAGGTAGAGGACGAGCAGGTCCTCGGGCGTCGGCGTCGGCCGCACGGGATGGTCGCGGCAGCGCGTGAACTCGAGGTGCCAGCCGAGTCCCGGCATGCCGAGGATCACGCCGTCGAAGCCCGCGTGGTTCTCGAACCGGCCGATCTCGCGCAGGCCGAGGCCGTCGCGGTACAGGGCGACCGAACGCTCGAGGTCGCCGACAGGGCGGGCGATCCGCAGCATGGGTTCGGGAGCCACTGCGGGCGCCGACGTGGAGCTGCGATCGGAGGAGAAGAGCGGCATCGGGGGTCCGATGATAGAAGCACGGCGATGCTCGACGGCCTCACGCCGCCTCCAGCCAGCCCCCCGTGAACCCCGCCCTGAGCAGGCCGCGCTTGAGCTGGTTGCAGCGGCTCATCGCCTGCCACACCGCGCCGTCGGTGTAGTTGGCGATCATCGCGAGGATCGGCCCCTGGTCGATGCCGAGGTAGTCGGTCGCGACCCAGCCGAAGTCGCGGATCACGCGGCCGTGCTTGAGCGGCCCCTCGTAGCGGAAGCTCGGGTTGAACGAGTCGAGGAAGCCGTAGGTCGAGTAGATGTGCTGGCCGTAGCGCGCGACCATGGTCTCGATCGCCGGCAGCGCGATCTCGGGCGCGAAGGCGATCGACGATGCGGCCGCGGTCGGCGCGATGGTGCCGTCGTCGAACGCCCCCGCGCCGCCTGCGCCGCGCGCGGCGTAGCTGCGGAAGCGCCGCACCTCGCCCTGGTAGTGCACCAGCATGTCGGCCGGCCCGTCGCAGGCCGTCAGGCCCCACACGTCGGCCGCATAGCCGTCCCAGCGCTGCGGGTTGAGGATTGCGTAGGCGCGCTGCGCGAAGGCGGCGCGCCGGCCGTTGTCGAAGTAGTCCGACTTGCGCCGGCGCATGAAGGCGTCGCGAATGCCGCGGAAATCGACCCACACGCTCGAATACTGGTGGCCGAACAGCGGCGGGAAGTGCAGGCCCTGCTGGCCGTAGACCGTGCTCCAGCTCTTCTGGAACGCCTCGCTCCAGGCCTTCCAGGCGCTCGCGTCGACGCCGCGCTCGTCGGCGCCCAGCGCCAGCAGGTACAGCACGGCGGCCTCGTTGTAGCCGCGCCAGTCGTAGGGCAGGAAGCCCTTCTCGGGCGACCAGCCGAGCGAGATCGACGGCGGGCGCGTCTGCGCCCAGCGCCAGTCGACGCGGCCGGCCAGTTCGTCGACCAGGCGGCGGATCTCGGCCTCCTCGGGGTGGTCGGCGTCGAAGTAGGCCTGCGCGTGCAGCGCGCCGCACAGCAGCAGCGCGGTGTCGACGGTCGACAGCTCGCAGTCGCCGGCGCGCAGGCCGTCGGACATCTCGAGGAAGTGATAGAAGAAGCCCTTGTGGCCGGACACGCCGCGCGGCTGCGGGCCCTGCGGCAGGTCGCGCAGGAAGCGCAGCGTGACCCGCGTGCGCTCGCGCGCCTCGCCGCGCGCCACGTAGCCGCGGTCGACCCCGATCGCGTAGGCCGTGAGCGCGAAGCCGACTGCCGCGATGCTGCACGGCGATTCGGTCGGCCAGCGGTCGGGCGCCAGCCCGGTGGCGGCGTCGGTCGTCTCCCAGAAGTAGCGGAAGGTGCGGCGCGCCAGATCCTCGACCAGGCCCGACGGTCGCACCTCGCCGGGCCGCAGCGACGACAGCGGCCCTTCGGGCGCGAGCGGCAGGTCGGACTGCGGCGTCGGAGGCTTCGTGCTGCTGCAGCCGGCACTGAGGCCGGCCAGGGCGGCGGCGCAATGCACGAGGAAGCGCCGCCGGGTCGACTCACCAGGCATAGGCGAGTCCGACCCTGAAGGTGCCGATCAGTTCGATCAGGTTGCCGGTCGCCCGGCTGTCGAGGTTCAGCGCCGGCAGCGTGCCCTCGCCCGGCGACCAGGCGATCGAGCCGAGCAGCGGCATGCCGAGCGCGGACGCGTCGACGGCGACGTACGGCGCGGCGCGCGCCGGATCGGCGGCGCGGCCGTCGACGCCGACGAACCAGCGCAGGCGCTCGGTCGTCGCGGGCACCCGCGGGCGCTTCG
>JBLMVT010000097.1:0-4611 GCA_050256835.1 Betaproteobacteria bacterium
GCCGCGGCGGCCGGCATCGAGGGCGTCCCCGCGCTCGCCCGGCCGCGCCCGCAGTCAGCGCCGCGCTGGCTGCTCAGCGGCAACGAGGGCGCGGGCTACGGCGCGATCCGCGGCGGCATCCGCTTCGTCGCCGCCTATCCGATCACGCCCGCCACCGAGCTGCTCGAATGGATGGCACCGGCGCTGGCCAAGGTCGGCGGCTCGCTGCTGCAGGCCGAGGACGAGCTGGCCTCGGTCAACATGATCGTCGGCGCCTCCTACGGCGGCGTGCCCTCGCTGACCGCGACCGCGGGGCCCGGGCTGGCATTGATGACCGAGGGGATCGGCCTGGCCGTCAGCGCCGAGGTGCCGATCGTCGTCGTCGACGTGATGCGCGGCGGGCCCTCGACCGGCATCCCGGCCAAGAGCGAGCAGAGCGACCTGTCGTTCGCGGTCAGCGGCCTGCACGGCGACGCGCCGCGCATCGTCGTCGCGCCGAATTCGATCGCCGACTGCATCGCCACCACGCAGTGGGCGGTCGCGCTGGCCGAGGCCACGCAGACGGCGGCGATCGTTCTGTCGGACCAGTTCATGGGCCAGTCGCGCGCCATCATCGACCGCCCCGCCGACCCCGGCTTTCGCGCCCAGCGCCTCGTCGCCGAGGCCAACGCACCCGAGTACAAGCGCTACGCCGACACGCCCTCGGGTGTGTCGCCGATGGCGATCCCCGGCACGCCGGGCGTCGTCTACACCGCCG
The DNA here is from genome assembly GCA_050256835.1 of Betaproteobacteria bacterium. GTDB lineage: Bacteria > Pseudomonadota > Gammaproteobacteria > Burkholderiales > Burkholderiaceae_C > JAMHWF01. The sequence goes on from JBLMVT010000097.1 coordinate 737, forward strand.
ACGGCCTTGAGACCAACGAGCGCGGCATCCCGAGCAGCCAGGCGCGCGACCACCGCGTGCAGCTCGACAAGCGCGAACGCAAGCTGACCGGCCACGACTACGGCCGCTGGTGGGCCGACCTCGAAGGCGAAGGCGACCTCGCGGTGATCACCTTCGGCTCGACCACGGCGGCCGTGCGCGAAGGGCTGGCGCGTGCGCGCGAATCGAGCGGCGTCGCCGCGCGGCTGATCGCGTTGCGCCTGCTTGCGCCGGCGCTGCCGGCGCAGTTCGCCGCCGCGCTGGCCGGCGTGAAGCGTGTGCTGGTGATCGAACAGAACCACGGCGCCCAGCTGTGGCGCTACCTGCGCTCGGTCTACGACCTGCCCGAGTCGCGCAGCTTCCACCGCCCCGGCCCGCTGCCCCTGCGGCCGGGCGAGGTGGCCGAGGCCATCACGCAATGGGCGGGTGCGGTCGCCGCCGTCGAATCCCTCGAGGAGCAACCGGCATGAACGACGTCGTCGCCCCCGCGCCCCTGACCGCGTCCAGCTACAAGTCCGACTACAAGCCGATCTGGTGCCCCGGCTGCGGCGACTACACCGTGCTCGCCGCGGTAACGAAGGCGCTGGCCCAGGTCGGCGCGCCGCCGCACCAGGTGGCCGTCGTCTCGGGCATCGGCTGCTCGTCGCGCATCCCGGCCTACACCAGCTGCTACGGCTTTCACGGCGTGCACGGCCGCGCGCTGGCGGCCGGCACCGGCCTGAAGGTGGCGCGCCCCGACCTCACCGTGCTGGTCGCCGGCGGCGACGGCGACGGCTACTCGATCGGCGGCAACCACTTCCTGCACGCCTGCCGGCGCAACGTCGACCTTACGTACATCGTGATGGACAACCACGTCTACGGCATGACGAAGGGCCAGGCCTCGCCGACCACCGAGCCCGACTGGGACAACAAGCTCTCTCCCGGCGGCACCGGCGTGCGCTCGTTCCACCCGCTGGTGATCGCGCTCGCGGCCGGAGCCAACTTCGTCGCACGCTGCTTCTCGGGCGACCAGAACGGCACCGCCGACACCATCGCGCGGGCGATCCGCCACCCCGGCTTCTCGTTCGTCGAGATCCTCAGCCCCTGCGTCACCTTCCGCCCCGAACAGCGCGGGTGGAAGGAGCAGGTCCACGCCGCGTCGGTGGAGGCGACCGACGACGCCGCGCGAGCGGCGCGCCGCATCATGACCGACGACGGCTTCAACATCGGCGTGCTGTACGCCGGCCAGCGCCCGGCGTTCCCGCTGAAGACGCCGCGCACGGACGCCGACACGGCCGCCCTGGCACAGGAGTTCGCGCTGTGAACACTCCGACGAAGACGCCGGCCACGCTGGCCGAGGTGATGGCGCAGGCGCTGGCGATCGAACGCGAGGCGGTCGAACGCTACGGCGCCCTGGCCGACGTGATGGAAGTGCACAACAACCGCGAGGTCACGGAGCTGTTCCGCAAGATGGCGGCGATCGAGGCCAAGCACGCCGAGCAGATCATGTCGGAGATGGGCTGGAAGAGCGCCGCCGAAGTGCCCCACGTGCCGCGCTGGCCCGGCAGCGGCGACGCCCCCGAGAGCATCTCGACCGACGAGATCCACTATCTGATGTGGCCCTGGCACGCGCTGCAGCTCGCGCTGGCCGCCGAGCAGCGCGCCGAGGCGTTCTTCGCGGCGCTGGCCGACAACGCGCCGACCGATGCCGTGCGGCGCGCCGCGACCGACCTGCGCAACGAGGAGCGCGAGCACGTCGCGCTGGTCAAGGCCTGGCTCGACCGGACCCCGGAGCCCGGCACCGACTGGGCCGATGACCCGGACCCGCCGCGCTATACGGACTGACTGCGAGAGAACCGATGCACCAGACCCTGCTCCCCGAAGGCTGGGCGCCGCCGATCGGCTACGCCAACGGCATCGCCGCCGCCCCCGGCCGGCTCGTCTTCGTCGCCGGCCAGGTCGGCTGGGACGAACAGCAGCGCTTCCGCTCGCCCGACATCGTTCCGCAGTTCGAGCAGGCGCTGAAGAACGTGCTGGCCGTGCTCGCCGCGGCCGGCGGCGAGCCGCAGCACATCTGCCGCATGACGGCGTACTGCTGCGACAAGCCGGCCTACCTCGCCGCCCGCAAGCAGCTCGGCGCGATCTGGCGCCAGCTGATGGGCAACCACTATCCGGCGATGAGCATGATCTTCGTCGTCGACCTGCTCGACAGCCCGGGGAAGATCGAGCTGGAGGCGACGGCGGTGGTGCCGGCGTAGCGCCGGCGACGTCAGCTCTTGCCCGCTCCCGGCACCCGCAGCGTCGCGCCGAGGTGCATCCCGCCGTCGAGCAGCATCAGTTCGCCCGTCATCGAGCGCGCGCCGTCGACCAGCCAGACGACGGCCTCGGCCACGTCCTCGGCGCTCGCGGCGCGGCCGAGCGGGGCCATCCCTTCGTACCCGGCCTTGATGCGCTCGTAGCCCTCCTGGCCGAGGCCATCGACGAACCAGCGGGTGGTGACGAGCCCCGGGCACACGGCGTTGACGCGCACCTCGGGAGCGAGGGCGCGCGCGAAGAACAGCGTCATCGAATTGACCGCGCCCTTCGACGCGACGTAGGCGACCGACGATCCGATGCCCAGCGCGCCCGCGATCGACGACACGTTGACGATCGAGCCGCGCGCCGCCTTCAGGTGCGGCGCGGCGGCGCGAATCATCTGGAACGTGCCGATCGCGTTGACGCCGACGATGCGCTGGAACAGCTGCGCGTCGACGGCGTCCCAGTTGGCCGCGCCGGCGAAGCTGGTCACGCCGGCGTTGTTGACGAGGGCATCGAGGCGCCCCCAGCGCTCGACCGCGGCTCGCACCAGGGCGCGGCAATCAGCGTCGTCGGACACGTCGCCGCGCACCGGCAGCGCGTCGGCGCCCGTGGCGCGGCACGCGGCCGCCGCCGCCTCGGCCTCGGCGGCGCTCTTCGAGTAGTTGACGAGCACGTCGTAGCCGCGCTGCGCGAGCGAGAGTGCGGTGGCCGCGCCGACGCCGGTCGCCGAGCCGGTCACGATCGCCACCTTGCGTCCGGTCATCGCGGTCTCCTGATCCGTCTTCATCGCCGTCGATGACGGCACCGAAGGACCTGTCTCACGCCGCCTTGCGTCGCCCCGGCGGCACCAACTTCGCCGCGGCGGCCTCCTGGCGCTCGATCAGCCCGAGCATCGTCGCCAGCGTGATCGAGCCGAAGGTGGCCTTGGCGTTCTCGTCGATTTCCGACAGCACGGCGTCGAGACCGCGCTCGACCGGGGTGGCGGCGGGCGCGGCGGCGTTGGCGCCGATGTCCTCGAACATGCGGATCACGTCGAGCAGCGTCAGCCGGCGCGCGTTGCCGGTGAAGCGGTAGCCGCCGCCGACGCCGCGTGCCGACTCGAGCAGCCCGGCGCGCGCCAGTTCGGCCAGCACCTTGGCCAGGTGGTGCGGCGAGACGCCGTACTTGGTCGCGATCTCGGCCGCCGAGATGTGGCGCTCGGGATCGCCGGCGAACTCGAGCACGCTGTACAGCGCCAGCGCGGTGTTCTTCTGCAGCCTCATCGCGCGGGCTCCAGATCCATCTCGAGCGGGATCAGCGGCCCGGCCATCATTCCCTGGCTGCGGAAGAACGACAGGATCAGCGTGTTGTCGCGCGCCAGCAGCGTGCGCAGCTTGGTCACGCCGGCGGCGCGGAAGTGCGCGCTGATCGCCTCGAGCAGCGCGCTGCCGACGCCGCGCACCGACTCGACGATCCCGGCGCGCGCGAGCTCGGACAGCACCTTCGCGAGGTGATGCGCCGACACGCCGTGCCGCGCGGCGATCTCCGCGGTCGACAGATGGCGGTCGGGATGCGCGGCGAACTCGATGACGCTGTAGAGC
>JBLMVT010000098.1:0-5004 GCA_050256835.1 Betaproteobacteria bacterium
GCGCGTCGTCATCACGCGCAGCGCGCCCGGCACCCGCTCGGCCGGGCGGGCGCGCTTGAGCCCGTGGCGCGCCATGTAACCCATCGAGCCGTGAAATCCGTTGTCGAGCCACTTCACAAGACCCGGCTCGGCGTCGGCGAGGTCCACATCGGCCACACCGATCTGTGAGAATCCGAGCGCCTCGGCCCAGGTGCGCAGTTGCGCAACGAGCGACGGGCCCTCGACGACGACGCGATCCATTGCCCATTCTAGAAACCCGCACCCTGCACTGGTCCGACGAGGCGGCCTGCGCCGCCAGCGCCCGCAGCCTCGCGGCGCGGCCGCAGATCGGCGAAGCCACGATCGAGCTGCGCGGCACGCTCGGCGCCGGCAAGACCACCTTCGCGCGCCAACTGCTGCGCGCGCTCGGTGTCGAGGGCCGCGTCAAGAGCCCGAGCTACGCGGTGGTCGAGCCTTACACGCTGGCCGGCGGCGGCAGCGCCTGGCACTTCGACTTCTACCGCTTCGACGACCCGCGCGAGTGGGAGGACGCCGGCCTGCGCGAGCTGTATGCGGCGCGCGGGCTGAAGATCGCCGAGTGGCCGGAGAAGGCCGAAGCCGTGCTGCCCGAGCCCGACCTGCGCATCGACCTCGCGGTCGCGCACGGCCAGGCGCGCCGCGCCACCTTCACGGCGCTGACGGCGCGCGGGCGCGAACTGCTGCCATGAGGCGCCGCACCGCCCTGCGCTCGATGGGTGCGATCGCGCTGACGCTCGGCGCGCGCGAGCTGGCCTGGGGCGCGAGCATCGTCGCCGTGCGCGTCTGGCCGGCGGCGCAGTACACACGGGTGACGATCGAGTCCGACGCGCCGCTGAAGGCCGAGCACACGCTGCTCGACGGCCCGGACCGGCTGGTCATCGACATCGACGGCCTCGAGCTGAGCCCGCAGCTGCGCGAACTGGTCGGCAAGGTGAACCCCGACGACCCGTTCATCTCGGCGGTGCGCGTCGGCCAGAACCAGCCGCGCGTGGTGCGCCTGGTGATCGACCTCAAGCAGCCGACCGCGCCGCAGGTGTTCAGCCTCGAGCCGGTGGCCGCCTACCAGCACCGGCTGGTGTTCGACCTCTACCCGACCGAGGAGCCGGATCCACTGCTCGCCCTGCTACGCGAGAAGGAGCGCGCCGACCAGCGCGCCGCCGACGCGGTGAACGACGCCCTCGGCGACTTCATCGGCAAGATGGGCGAGCCGCGCAAGCCGCAGCCGCCGCCGACCGCGGTCGAACGCGGCCGCGTCAACCGGCTCGTCATCGTCGCGCTCGACCCCGGCCACGGCGGCGAGGACCCGGGCGCCACCGGCCCGAGCGGGCTGCACGAGAAGGACATCGTGCTGGCCGTCGCGCTCAAGCTGCGCGACAAGCTGAACGCCCTGCCCGACGTGCGCGTGATGATGACGCGCGACGCCGACTTCTTCGTGCCGCTGGCCGAGCGCGTGGCGCGCGCACGGCGCGTGCAGGCCGACCTGTTCGTCTCGATCCACGCCGACGCCTTCATCACCCCGGAGGCGCGTGGCGCCTCGGTGTTCGCGCTTTCTGAGCGCGGCGCCACCAGCACCGCCGCGCGCTGGATGGCCAACCACGAGAACGCGGCCGACCTGGTCGGCGGCGTCAACCTGGCGCGCCGGCGCGACGCCACGGTCATGCGCACCCTGCTCGACATGAGCACGACGGCGCAGATCAAGGACAGCCTCAAGCTCGGCAACGAGGTGCTCGCGCGCATCGGCCGCGTCGGCCGCCTGCACAAGGGCAGCGTCGAACAGGCCGGCTTCGCGGTGCTGAAGGCGCCGGACATTCCGTCAATCCTGGTCGAGACCGCCTTCATCTCCAACCCCGAGGAGGAGGCGCGGCTGCGCGACGACGCCTACCAGCAGCGCCTGGTCGACGCGCTGGCCGCCGGCATCCGCCAGTACTTCGCGCGCAACCCGCCGCTGGCAAGGCAGCGGGCGTTGTAGAGTCCGCCGCCAGTCGGCCCGATTCACCGAGGAGTCGAACCATGCTCCACCCGCAAGCCCGCGCCCTGCTCGACCTGATGGTCGAGCGCGGCGTGCCGCCCACGCACACGCTCACGCCCGCCGAGGCGCGGGCGCTGTACCGAGACCGGCGCCTGTACACGCAGCCGACGCCGCCCGAGGTGGCCGAGGTGCGATCGCTCGAGGCCGAAGGCCCGCACGGGCCGATCCCGCTGCGGCTGGTCCGCCCTAAGGGGGCCGGCAGCGGGGCGCCGCTGCCCGTGCTCGTCTACTACCACGGCGGCGGCTGGGTGATCGGCGACCTCGACACCCACGACACGCTGTGCCGCGAGCTGGCCAACGGCTCGGGCTGCGCGGTGGTCGCGGTCGACTACCGGCTCGGCCCCGAGCACCGCTTCCCGGCCGCGGTCGACGACGCCGTCGCCGCGGCGTACTGGGTCGCGCGCCAGGCCGACGCGCTCGGGCTGGACGCCTCGCGGCTCGCCGTCGGCGGCGACAGCGCGGGCGGCAACCTGGCGGCGGTGGTCGCCCTCGCGGCGCGCGATGCCGGCGACATCGCGATCGCGTACCAGCTGCTGATCTATCCGGCGACCGACATGCGCGCCGGCGCCCCCTCGCACACCACCAACGGCCAGGGCTACCTGCTGACGCGCGACACGATCGGCTATTTCCGCGGCCACTACCTCGACGCCGGGCAGTACGCCGACTGGCGCGCCTCGCCGCTGCTGCATCCGAACCTGCGCGGCCTGCCGCCGGCGCTGGTGCTCACCGCGGGCTTCGACCCGCTGCGCGACGAGGGCGCGCAGTACGCACAGGCGCTCGGCGAGGCCGGCAACCGCGTCGCCTATGTCTGCTTCGAGCGCCAGGTCCACGGCTTCGTGCCGATGGGCCGGGTGCTCGACGAGGCCAACACGGCGGTCGCACTGTGCGCGGCGGAGTTGCGGCGCAGCCTCGCCGCCTGAGCGCCGGCCGCAAGCGATTCATCCACTGAACGGGAGACCTGCGATGAAGCCCGAGCTGCTCTACCTCACCCTCGCCGCCGCGCTCACCGGGCTGCTCTGGGTGCCGTACATCCTCGACCGCGTCGCGGTCGGCGGGCTGGCCGACGCGGTGGGCTACCCGGCCGCGCCCAAGCCTCAGTCGCCGTGGGCCGTGCGCCTGATGAAGGCGCACCACAACGCGGTCGAGAACCTGGTCGTCTTCGCGGCGCTCGTACTGGCCGCCCAGGCCGCGGGCGTCTCCAACGGCGCGACGGCGACGGCGTGCGTCGTCTACTTCTGGGCCCGCGTCGTGCACGCGCTCGCCTACACGCTGGCCTGGCCGTGGGTGCGCACGCTCGCCTTCGCGGTCGGCTTCTTCTGCCAGGCCACGATCGCCTGGCAGCTGCTGGCGCGCTGAGTCAGGCCGGCTGCGCGCGCCGCTTCGCCTTCCACGCGCCGAAGATCGCGACCAGCCCCGGCACCAGGATCATCGCCCAGATGATCTTGTCGAGGTGCTCGCGCACGAACGGGATGTTGCCGAACAGGTACCCCGCCAGCGTGAGGACGCACACCCACAGCGTGCCGCCGGTCACGTCGTAGAAGGTGAACTTGGCGCGGCCCATGCGCGCCACGCCGGCGACGAACGGCGCGAAGGTGCGCAGGAACGGCAGGAAGCGCGCCGCCACGATCGTGATGCCGCCGTACTTCTCGTAGAACGCGTGTGCCTGGTCGAAGGCGCGCTTGTTGAACAGGCGCGATTGCTCCCAGCGGAACACGCGCGGGCCGACGAAGTGGCCGATCGTGTAGTTGCTCTGGTTGCCGAGCACGGCGGCGGCGACCAGCAGCGCCATCGACAGCGGCAGGTTCATCAGCCCGAGCCCGCACAGCGCACCGACCACGAACAGCAGCGAGTCGCCGGGCAGGAAGGGCATCACGACGACGCCGGTCTCGACGAAGATGATCGCGAACAGCAGCGCGTAGACCCATTGGCCGTGATCGAGCACGAAGTCCTTCAGGTGCACGTCGACGTGCAGCACGAAGTCGAGGAGGAATTGCGCGAGATCCATCGGGGCATTATCGGGGTCCCCTTGCCTACAATCGCCGCGCCATGACATCCCCCGCACCGGCGCTCGCGCCGCGCCGACCGATCCGCGAGCTGCCCGACGAGCTGGTGTCGCAGATCGCCGCCGGCGAGGTGGTCGAGCGTCCGGCCTCGGTGGTGCGCGAGCTGCTCGACAACGCGCTCGACGCCGGCGCCACGCAAGTCGTCGTGCGACTGGCCGCCGGCGGCGTGCGCCAGGTGCAGGTCGAGGACGACGGCGCGGGCATCGCGCGCGCCGAGTTGCCGCTGGCGATCCGCCGCCACGCGACCAGCAAGATCGCGACCCTGGCCGAACTCGAGGGCGTCGCGACGCTCGGCTTTCGCGGCGAGGCGCTGGCGGCGATCGCCTCGGTGTCGCAGCTCGCGATCGCCAGCCGCGAGGCCGGTGCCGCGCACGGCTGGCTGCTCGACGCGCGCTCGGGCGAGCTGCGGCCGGCGGCGCGCGCGACCGGCACCAGCGTCGACGTGCGCGAGCTCTTCTTCGCCACTCCGGCGCGCCGCAAGTTCCTCAAGACCGACGCCACCGAGCTGGCGCACTGCGTCGAGGCGGTGCGCCGCCACGCGCTGGCGCGCCCGGACGTCGGCTTCGCGGTCTGGCACGACGGCCGGCTGGTCGAGCAGTGGCGCGCGACGACGCGCGAGCGCCGCATCGCCGACGTGCTCGGCGAGGATTTCGTCGCCGCCAGCCGCGCGCTCGAGGCCGGGTCCGCCGGGGTGCGCCTCACGGGCCGCGTCGGCGTTCCCGAGGCGGCGCGCGCGCGCGCCGACCTGCAGTACCTCGTCGTCAACGGCCGCCACGTGCGCGACCGGCTGCTCGCCCACGGCGTGCGCGCCGCGTACGAGGACGTGCTGCACGGCACGCGCCAGCCGGCCTACGTGCTGTTCGTCGAGGTCGACCCGCTGCGCGTCGACGTCAA
>JBLMVT010000099.1:0-4292 GCA_050256835.1 Betaproteobacteria bacterium
GACCTATGCCGAACAGGCCTGGGACGCCTCGCGCAGCGCGGCCTTCCGCTGGGGCCTGTGGGGCGCGGCGGTCGGGCTGGTCGTCGCCGCGATCGTGTTCGCCCCGGCGGCCTGGCTGGCCGGCGCGGTGGCCCGCTCGACCGACCAGCGCGTGCTGCTCGCCGAGCCGCGCGGCACGGTCTGGTCGGGCAGCGCCGAGGTCGTGCTCACGGCCGGCGCCGGCAGCCGCGAGGCGCGCAGCCTGCCGGGCCGGCTTGAATGGTCGATCGGCTGGCGCGGCCTCGGCCTCGAGCTGCGACTCGCGCACGCCTGCTGCCTGAACCGCACCGTCGTGCTTCAGATCCGCCCCGGCTTCGGGCGCACCGGCATCACGCTCGCCTCGCCGCCGGGCCCCATCGGCCAGTGGCCGGCGACGCTGCTCGGCGGCCTGGGCACGCCGTGGAACACGCTGCAGCTGGGCGGCTCGCTGCGCCTCGCCTCGACCGGCTTCACCCTCGACAGCGCCCAGGGCCGCTGGCGGCTCGACGGCCAGCTCGCGCTCGAGCTGATCGACGCCTCGTCGCGCATCTCGACCATCGACCCGCTGGGCAGCTACCGGCTCGTCGTCGCCGGCGACCGCGCGGCGCCCGGCACCTCGCGGCTGACGCTGCAGACCGAGGAGGGCGCGCTGCAACTGACGGGCAACGGCAGCTGGGGCGCGAGCGGCGTGCGGTTTCGCGGCGAAGCGAGCGCGGCGACGCCGGCCGACGAGCCGGCGCTGAACAACCTGCTCAACATCATCGGGCGGCGCAACGGCGCGCGCTCGGTCATTTCGATCGGATAGCCATGATGCAGCGACCTTCCTCCGCGCCGCGCCGCTGGTCCACGCTCGCCGCCGCCGCGACGCTGCTCGGTGCCGCCGTGGTGCCGCCTGCGCCGGCGCAGACCGCGCCGGCCGTGCCCGCGGTGAAGTCGCGCACGCCGGTCACGCTCAACTTCCTCAACGCCGACATCGAGGCGGTGTCGCGCGCGATCGGCGCGATGCTCGACCGCCAGCTGCTGGTCGACCCGCGCGTCAAGGGCACGATGACGCTGTACAGCGAGCAGCCGCTGGCGCCGCGCGAGGCCTACCTCAACTACCTGGCCGCGCTGCGCGGGCTGGGCTTCACGGTGGTCGAGTCGGGCGGGCTGCTGAAGGTCGTGCCCGAGGCCGACGCCAAGCTGCAGACCGGCACGGTGTCGATCGGCGACGTGTCGAGGAAGGGCGACCAGATCATCACCCAGGTGTTCCGCCTGCAGCACGAGAACGCCAACAACCTCGTGGCGGTGCTGCGGCCGCTGATCACGCCCAACAACACGATCAACGTCAACCCGGGCAACAACACGCTGGTCATCACCGACTACGCCGACAACCTGCAGCGGCTGGGCAAGATCGTCGCCGCGCTGGACATGCCAAACGCCTCCGACATTGAGGTCATCCCGCTGCAGTACGCCGTCGCCGCCGACCTCGCGCCGATGGTTCAGCGGCTGGCCGACGGCGCCGGCTTGCCCGGCGTGCCCGGCCAGGCGGTGGCGATCGGCGGCGCCGGCGCCGTGGCCGTGATGACCGACCCGCGCAGCAACTCGCTGATCGTGCGCGCACCGAACCCGGGCCGGATGGCGACCGTGCGCGAGCTGGTCGCCAAGCTTGACCGTCCGACGCAGGGCGGGGGGCCGGCGGGCAACATCTACGTCGTGCACCTGAAAAACGCCGACGCGACCAAGCTCGCGCAGGTGCTGCGGGCGGCCTTCGGCGGCGGGGGTGGCGGCGGCGCGGGGACCACGCCGTCGACGACGCCGACGGCGCAGACCGTGTCGACGCCGACGACCGGCACTGCCGGCATCTCGAACGCGGCAGCGGCGCCGCTCAATCCGTCGCCGAGCCCGTCGACCGGCGGCTTCATCCAGGCCGACCCTTCGACCAACTCGCTCGTCATCACCGCGCCCGAGCCCGTGTACCGCCAGGTGCGCGCGATGATCGACCAACTCGACGAGCGCCGCGCGCAGATCTACATCGAGAGCATGATCGTCGAGGTGTCGGGCGACAACGCCGCCGACTTCGGCTTCCAGTGGCAGGGCCTGATCGGCAAGAACGGCGACAAGTACGGCCTGGCGGCCGGCACCAACTTCGGCACCACCGGCAACCTGGTCACGCTGTCGACGCTCGGCTCGACGCTCGGTTCGGGCACCACGACGGGCAGCGTGCCGACGGTGCCGATCGGCGAGGGCCTCAACATCGCGCTGATCAAGGACTTCGGCGGCGTCTACGGGCTGGCGGCGATCGCCCGGCTGCTGCAGAGCCAGACCAACACCAACATCGTCTCGACGCCGAACCTGATCACGCTGGACAACGAGGAGGCGAAAATCATCGTCGGCAGCAACGTGCCGTTCATCACCGGCCAGTTCACCAACACCGGCACCGGCACGACCAACCCGTTCCAGACCATCGAGCGCAAGGACGTCGGCATCACGCTGCGCATCAAGCCGCAGATCGGCGAGAACGGCGTGGTGCGGATGCAGATCTTCCAGGAGTCGTCTTCGCTGTCGGACCGCGTCGCGCCCGGCACCAGCAACGCCGGCCCCTCGACCGACAAGCGCTCGATCGAGTCGACGGTGACGGTCGACGACGGCCAGATTCTCGTGCTCGGCGGGCTGATCGAGGACAAGTACACCGAGAACAAGTCGAAGGTGCCGCTGCTCGGCGACATCCCCTACCTCGGCGCGCTGTTCCGCAGCGAGAGCCGCACCAAGACGCGCACCAACCTGATGGTGTTCCTGCGCCCGGTGGTGATGCGCGATGCCGACACCGCGAACCGCATCTCGCTCGAACGCTACGACCTGATTCGCGGCCAGCAGAAGGACGCCCAGCCGCAGCCGAGCGTGATGGTGCCGATCAACGAGTCGCCGGTGGTGCCGCCGCTGCAGCGCGTCGAGAAGAAGCCCGACACGCCGCTGGCCGTGCCACCGAGTTCGCCGGGCACGCAGGACCACGTCCCCGGCGGCACGCCGAACTGAGGTCACACGAACATGGGCGCACGCCATCCCCTGCCCTACGCCTTCGCCAAGGCGAACACCGTGCTGCTCGAGGACGACGGCGAGCAGCTGCAGCTTTGGGCGGCCGAGAACACCACGCTGTCGGCGCTGTCCGAGGTGCTGCGGCTGTACGCCGTCGACTCGCTCGAGCGCGAACCGGCCGCCACCCTGGGCCAGCGCATCGCCGCGGCCTACGCCGGCGGCGAGTCGAGCGCGGCCACCGTGATCGGCGAGGTCGAGAGCCGCGTCGACCTGTCGCGCATGATGCAGGACCTGCCCGCGGTCGAGGACCTGCTCGAGGCCGCCAACGACGCGCCGATCATCCGCATGCTCAACGCGCTGCTCACGCAGGCGGCGAAGGACGGCGCCAGCGACATCCACATCGAGCCCTACGAACGCTCGAGCACGGTGCGCTTTCGCGTCGACGGCACGCTGCGCGAGGTGGTGCAGCCCAACAAGGCGCTGCACGCGGCGCTCATCAGCCGCCTGAAGATCATGGCCGAACTGGACATCGCCGAGAAGCGCCTGCCGCAGGACGGCCGCATCTCGCTGCGCATCGGCGGGCGCGCGATCGACGTGCGCGTCTCGACGCTGCCCTCGGCGCACGGCGAGCGCGCCGTGCTGCGACTGCTCGACAAGACCGAATCGAAGTTCACGCTCGAGAGCCTGGGCATGAGCGGCGACGTGCTGGCGCGCTTCGACCAGCTGATCGCGCAGCCGCACGGCATCGTGCTCGTCACCGGGCCGACCGGCTCGGGCAAGACGACGACGCTGTACGCCTCGCTCGGCCGCATCGACACCAGCACGACCAACGTGCTCACCGTCGAGGACCCGGTCGAGTACGAGCTGCCCGGCATCGGCCAGACCCAGGTCAACGCGAGGATCGAGCTGACGTTCGCCAAGGCGCTGCGCGCGATCCTGCGCCAGGACCCGGACGTGATCATGATCGGCGAGATCCGCGACTACGAGACCGCGCAGATCGCGATCCAGGCCTCGCTCACCGGCCACCTCGTGCTCGCCACGCTGCACACCAACGACGCACCGAGCGCGGTCACGCGGCTGACCGACTTCGGCGTCGAGCCCTACCTGCTCAGCTCGTCGCTGCTCGGCGTGCTGGCGCAGCGCCTGGTGCGCAAGCTCTGCCCGCATTGCAAGCGGCAAGACGGAGCTGAGTGGCATGCAGTCGGCTGCGACAAGTGCGGCCACACCGGCTATCACGGCCGCGTCGGCGTGTATGAGTT
>JBLMVT010000100.1:0-2693 GCA_050256835.1 Betaproteobacteria bacterium
CGCTCGATAGCGAAGAGGGCATCGATGCGCGTGACTGCCTCGAGAGCGATCGGCGCCTTGGTGAGGCGCGCAAGATCGAAGAACTTGCGCCGCGCGTGGGCCCAGCACGCTACTTCGATGATCGGTCCGGGTTGGCGGGCCGGCACATAGAGCCGATTGAAGCCGGCATAAGCGTCGGCCTGCATCAGTCCGGCCCAGCCGCCGAGATGGGCCTCGGGATGCACCCCGCTGCGATCGGGCGAGTAGAAGTACACTGCCGCCGGCGGCGCCGGGCCGGCGAACGGCCGGTCGTCGCGCACATAGGTCCACAGCCGCCCGGTGCGGGTCTGGCCGGTAGCGAGCACCGGTACCGGGGTGTCGTCGGCATGCAGGCGCTCGGCGGCGAACACATGGGTGCGGATCGCCTCGACCAGCGGCTTCAGGGTGGCCGCCGACGCCCCCACCCAATCGGCCAGGGTCGACACGTCGAGCTCGATGCCTTCGCGGGCCCAGGTCCGGCTCTGCCGGTGCAGCGGCAGATGCAGGCCGTACTTGTTGAACAGCACATGGGCCAGCAGCCCCGGTCCTGCCCGGCCGCGCGCGATCGGATGGCTGGGCGCCGGTGGCTGGGTGACCTTCTCGCAGCTCCGGCACGAGTACTTCTCGCGCACATGCTGGATCACTTTCCATTGCCGCGGCACCAGCTCCAGCGTCTCGGTGACGTCCTCGCCCAGCTTGTGCAGCGCGCCGCCGCAGCACGGGCAAGCGGACGGCACCGGGTAGACCATCCGCTCGCGCGGCAGATGCTCGGGCAGCGGCCGGCGGGCCGGCTTGCGCCGGTCGAACGCCTCTACCTTGACGCTGTGCGGCGCGGCGATCTCCTGCGCCGTCGCGGCCTGGGCTTGGTCTTCCTCGAGTTCGAACAGCTGCAGCTCGAGCTGATCCAGCAGAGCCCGCCGCTCGGCCGATTGGCCGTACTGCTCGTGCCGCAAACGGGCGATCTCGTGCCGCAGCTTCTCGATCAGCAGCGCCTGTTCGCGCACCTCCGACCGCCGCGCCTCGCGCTCGGCCAGCAGCATCGCCTTCAAGGTCGCGATGTCGTCGGGCAGAGGATCGTCGGGCGCCACTCCGCCATTAGCGCAATGGCCTCGACGCCAGGCAACGATTACTCATCCACCGAGTCGCGATGTCGCATCCGTTCAGCCCGCCACCTGCGGTCGCCACGTCCGCTGCGGCAATCGCCAGTCGATGCCCTCCAGCAGATAGCCGAGCTGCGCCGCGCTCAGCGTCACCGGCTCGCCCGCGGTGCTCGGCCACACGAACCGTCCGCGCTCCAGGCGCTTGGCGAACAGGCACATCCCCTGGCCGTCGTGCCACAGGATCTTCAACAGCCCGCCTCGCTTGCCGCGGAACACGAACAGGTGCCCGCAGTGCGGGTCGCGCTTCAATGTCTCCTGCACCCGCAGCGCCAGTCCGTCGAAGCCCTTGCGCATGTCGGTGTGGCCCGTCGCCAGCCACACCTGCGTCCCGGCAGGGACCGGGATCATCGCCCTTCCAGCACCTCGAGCACCCGCCGCAGCGCGGACGCATCAATCGAGCCATCGACACGCACACGCCGCCCGCCGATCAGCTCGATCTCGATCACGCTGCCCTGACCGTCTCTCGCTCCGGCGCCACTCGCCGGCGCCGGCAGCGCCACCGGCACGAACGCCGGAGTCTCCCGCACAACCTGCCCGCCAAGGCCGAACTCCCGCCGCCAGCGGAATAACAAGCTCGACGCGATGTTGTGCTTGCGCGCCACCGCCGACACCGAGGCCTTTCCCGCCTCGCACTCCGCTACGATCGATTGCTTCTGCTCGCGCGTCCAACGCCGCCGCGCATCCGCCACGATGGCGAACTGCTTCTCTTCAGAATTATCTCCAGACATAGGCATCGCATAGGTCCAGGCACATCCAGAACCCCGACCTTCAGGCCTATCTATCAGCCACTCAAGGCGGCCTTCACCGGACGCTTACGTTGCTTCCGACCGTAGTGACGCTTGCCCTTGGATATATGTCGCAACGGTTTCTCGTCCTCTTCCGCGGAGACTCTCTGCGCTCCGCTCCTCAGTGTTTCTCGGCCAAGCGCAGTAATGGTCCATCCCGTAGGCGTCTCGTCTATAAGCTGGTAAAGCGCTAGGCGCCCCCGGATTGCTCCGCCTAGATCGTGCGTCGGGCCGTGGTCGGCGAGCTCGCGGAGCACTCTAGACTCTAGTTCGGTCAGCTGCGGGTGGAGTTTTGCAAGCGGCACACTGCGAGAACGTACGATTGCGTATCACGTTGCGGCGGGCGGCCTTCCGCAACGAAAATCCTGACATGGACGTTCCTCTTTAGACACGGGCATCACCTCCATATGTGAAGTCGTCGTCGATGAACCGAAACCCGTCGCTCTCCCCGCGGCAGGTTTCCGTATTTGGCGACTTGGCCGGCGCCCCCATAGCGACGAGTTCTCTGGGACAGACCACTTCCGCCGTACCTGGCAACACGGGGACGCTGCCTGCGTTCGGCCAGTCGGGAGGTCGCCGATGTCGGCTTTAGGGCCGAACGGGAAGGTCCGTCGAGCTGGAGCTTCACGAGAAGACGATAAACTCCAGCCGGACGTGTGGCTCGGGGTCGGCGTCCTTCTTGTCCTGCTGGGAATGCTGGTTATTGCTACGGCCTCGTTTATGGGCGAGC
>JBLMVT010000101.1:0-3436 GCA_050256835.1 Betaproteobacteria bacterium
CGGCCGACGTAGGGCACGCCGCGCGTCAATCGAGCGGTCCGGCGTGGCGTTCGAGCAGCGCGCGCCGCGTCGTCGGGCTGGCCAGGCGCTCCAGCCACCAGCGCAGCGCCAGCCCGAGCCCGGCCGCGCCGCGCTCGGAACGCCAGGCGTAGTACAGCGTGCCGACGCGCGCAGGCCGCGCCGTGCGCCGCACGACGAGGCGGCCGGCCTCGATGTGCGGGCGCGCCAGCGGCTCGGGGACGAAGCCGCAGCCCAGGCCGCGCAGCTGCGCCTCGAGCTTGGCGCGCATGGAGGGCACGGTGAGCACATCCTGCCCGGCGAGCAGGTTGAGCGTGACGGGTGTAAGCCGCTGCGCGGTGTCGGCCACCGCGACGGCGCGATGGCGCACCAGCAGCGCGTCGTCGAGCGGCTCGTCGGCTGCCGCCAGAGGGTGGTGCGGCGCGACGGCGAACACGAAGCGCACGTCGCCGAGCGGTTCGAGCTCGATGCCGCCGGGGTTGGCGTGTTCGCCGGCGACGCCGAGCGCCAGGTCGACCTGCCCCGAGACCAGCGCCTCCCACGTGCCGGCGAGCACGCCGTTGACGAGCCGCAGCCGCGTGCCGGGGCCAGCGCCGTCGGGCGTACCTTCGGGCCGGACGGCGCAGAACGCCTCGACCAGCTCGAACAGCGTGGCCTGCGAGACGATGTCGTCGGCCATGATCGCCAGCTCGGTCTCCCAGCCGCTGGCGACGCGGCGTACGCGGTGGGCGACCGCCTCGGTCTCCTGCAGCAGCCGCCGGCCCTCGCGCAGCAGCTCCTCGCCGGCGGCGGTGAACTGCGCCTGGCGCGAGCGGCGGTCGAACAACAGCACGTCGAGCGCTTCCTCGAGCTGGCGCACGCTGTAGGTCAGCGCCGAGGGCACCTTGCCGAGCTCGCGCGCGGCGGCGGCGAAGCTGCCCGTGCGCGCGATGGTGTCGACCATCGCCAGCGCTTCGGGGGTGAGGGCGTCGCGGCGGTCGGCCATTTCAGCTGCTCCGCCGCGCTTCGCGCGACCCGGGATGCCTGAACCGATGCCGCCAAGCGGCTGCCGCGGATCCGGTTCTGCCGGTCCGCCGGCAGCGCCCCCTCGAGGGGGAGGCGCCGAAGGCGCTTCGGGGGGGGTCCACTTCAGGTTCGTCGAATGATGCCATCAAGCCGCCTGTCGGCACGCCGGGCCGAATGCGGTCACGATGGCGCATCGACATCGCGAGGACCGCCATGCTGACCCTGCGCCGCTCCGCCGAACGCGGCTTCGCCGACCACGGCTGGCTGAAGAGCCGCCACAGCTTCTCGTTTGCCGACTACTACGACCCGGCGCACATGGGCTTCTCGACGTTGCGCGTCATCAACGAGGACCGCATCGCGCCGGGCACCGGCTTCGGCACGCACGGTCACCGCGACATGGAGATCGTGAGCGTCGTGCTCGAGGGCGCGCTGGCGCACAAGGACAGCCTGGGCACCGGCGCGGTGATCCGCCCGGGGGAGGTGCAGCGCATGAGCGCCGGGCGCGGCGTGATGCACAGCGAGTTCAACGCGGCCGAGGTCGAGACGCACTTCCTGCAGATCTGGATCCAGCCCGACGCGAAGGGCATCGCGCCGGGCTACGAGCAGAAGTCGTTCGACGACGCCGGCAAGCGCGGCCGGCTGCAGCTAGTCGCCAGCGGCGACGCGCGCGAGGGCTCGCTCAAGCTGCACGCCGATGCCTCGCTGTATGCCGGCCGCTTCGACGGCGACGAGCGCGCCGCGCTCGCGCTGGCCGAGGGGCGGCGCGCCTGGGTCCACGTCGTGCGCGGTCGGGTCGCGGTCAACGGCGAGCAGCTTGCCGCCGGCGATGCGCTCGCCCTCGAGGGCGAAGCCGCGGTGTCGATCGCCGACGGCGTGGGTGCCGACGTGCTGGTATTCGACCTGCCTTGAGCACGATCGGTCTGCCTGCGGTGCGCGTGCTCGTCGTGTCGGGCAGCCAGCGTACGGGCTCGCACAACCTGAAGCTGGCGGCGCTGGCCGCCGCCGTCGCGCGCACGCAGGGTGCCGCCGTGACCGAGGTCGATCTGCGGGCGCTGGCGCTGCCCCTCTACGACGCCGATCTCGAGGCGCGGCACGGCCAGCCGGCAGGTGCGCTGGAGCTGCGACGGCTGTTCGCCACCCACGACGCGCTGCTCGTCGCCGCGCCGGAGTACAACGGCTTCGTCACCCCGCTGCTGGTGAACGCGCTCGACTGGGCCTCGCGCCCGAAGGCCGAGGGCGAATGGCCCGACGGCTTGGCGGCGATGAATGGCACGGCGGTCGGGCTGATGAGCGCGTCGCCCGGGCAATTCGGCGGCGTGCGCGGGCTGATCGCGCTGCGCAGCCTGGTCTCGCTGACGCTGGCCATGCACGTCGTGCCCCCGACGCTGTCGGTCGCACGGGCCGCCGAAGCGTTCGACGCCGCCGGGCAGCTGAAGGACGAGCGCCACCGCGAGGGGCTCGAACGCGTCGTGGCCACCACGCTGCGCACGGCGGCGGGATTGAGGCTCGTGGCCGGGTGAGCCGCGCTTAGCCGGGCAGGTCGCGCGCCAGCCGCAGCCCGCTGAACTGCCACTGCGCGTCGGGCGGGAAGAAGTTGCGATAGCTCGCGCGCACGTGGCCCGCCGGCGTGGCACACGAGCCGCCGCGCAGCACGAACTGGTTGCACATGAACTTGCCGTTGTATTCGCCGACCGCGCCGGCCGCCGGCCGATAGCCGGGGTAGGGCGCGTAGGCCGACGCGGTCCACTCCCAGACGTCGCCGAACAGCTGCACCGGCTCGTCGATCGCGGCGCCGGCCTGCGGTAGCGGGTGGAAGGCGCCGCGTTCGGCGAAGTTGGCGCCGCGCAGCGGGTCGCGCAGGGCGCGCGCCGCGCGCTCCCATTCGGCTTCGGTCGGCAGCCGCGCCCCGGCCCAGCGGGCATAGGCGTCGGCCTCGAAGTAGCTCAAGTGGCACACCGGGGTCGAGTCGTCGATCTCGACCTCGCCCTGCAGCGTGTGGTTGAGCCGGCGGCCGTCGGCCTGGCGCCAGTACAGCGGCGCCTTGCGGTCGCCGGCGCACACCCAGTCCCAGCCGAGCGCGAGCCACAGCTCGGGGCGGCGGTAGCCGCCGTCGTCGACGAAGGCGCGGAACTCGCCGTAGTTCACGGGCCGCGAGGCGAGCTCGAACGCCGGCTGCCAGTGGCGATGGCGCGGCGTCTCGTTGTCGAAGCAGAACGCGCCGTCGGCGCCCGCGTCGTGACCGAGCGTCGTCATCGCCGCGTCGTAGCCGAACCAGCGCAGCGGCTCGGGCCGCACGGCGGCGATCGGCCAGCGCCGCGCATAGGCGGCCGGCGGTACTTGCAGCGACAGCAGGTGCTTGATGTCGGTGAGCAGCAGCTCCTGGTGCTGCTGCTCGTGGTGCAGGCCGAGCACG
>JBLMVT010000102.1:0-2588 GCA_050256835.1 Betaproteobacteria bacterium
GCGATGAACGGGATGATCATGATCGCCAGGATGATGCCGGCGGCCAGGATGCCGATCGGCGTGCCGATCAGCGTCGCCAGGCCGACCATGGTGGCGGAGCCGAAGATCGCGTTGGCCAGTCCGCCCGACTCCGCCTGCGGCGGCGGCGTCATCTCGGTGAACAGCTGGAGGCTGAGGCCGCCCACCCCCAGGCGCACCGTCTCGACGAGGATCCAGATCAGCCAGAACACGCCGAAGGCCATCGCCAGCAGCGACAGCGTGAGCGCGACGGCATTGACGCGGCGGCGCCGGCGCTGCATCGACAGGCGCCGCTCGCGCCGCGCGGGACCGGCCAGCGGCGGAACGACGCTGCTCACCCGCGCCCTCCTTCGCCGCGCTCGAGCCGAGCGAGCAACAGCTTGGACAGGCCGAGCACGACGAAGGTGATGAGGAACAGCACCAGCCCGAGGAAGATCAGCGAGGCCTGGTGCAGGCCGGGCGCCGCCTCGGCGAACTCGTTGGCCAGCGCCGAGGTGATGCTGTTGGCCGGCTCGAACAGCGACGGGGACGACAGCTGGTTGAAGTTGCCGATGACGAACGTCACCGCCATCGTCTCGCCCAGCGCCCGGCCGAGGCCGAGCATCACGCCGCCGAAGACGCCGCGCTTGGTGTAGGGCAGCACGACCTTCCACACGACTTCCCAGGTGGTCGAGCCGAGCCCGTAGGCCGACTCCTTGAGCAGCGGCGGGGTGACCTCGAACACGTCGCGCATCACCGAAGCGATGAAGGGGATCACCATGATCGCGAGGATGATCCCGGCCGACAGCAGGCCGATGCCGACGGGCGGGCCGGAGAACAGGCTGCCGAGCAGCGGCGTGTTGCCGAACGCCTGCTGCAGGGGCTGCTGCACCCAGGTCGCGAGGACCGGGCTGAACACCAGCAGCCCCCACATGCCGTAGACGATCGACGGCACCGCGGCGAGCAGTTCGATCGCGGTGCCCAGCGGATGCTTCAGCCAGGCGGGCGACAGCTCGGTGAGGAACAGCGCGATGCCGAAGCTGACGGGTACGGCGATGAGCAGCGCGATCAGCGAGGTCATCAGCGTGCCGTAGATCATCACCAGCCCGCCGAAATTGTCGGCCACCGGGTCCCAGGCGCTGGTCCACAGGAAGCTCGGCCCGTAGGCGACGATCGCCGGCAGCGCGCCGACGACGAGCGAGACGACGATCGCCGCCAGCAGCGCCAGCGTGAGCAGTGCGGCGCCGTGGGAAAGCAGGGAGAACAGCGTGTCGGCCCATGCCCCGCGCGCAAGCGCAGGCGGCCGGCGCCCCCGGGCGGGGTGGTCCATCGGTCGGGCGGCTCGTTCGGGGAAGGCGGGAAGTGTAGCCGTCACGGTCGCGCTCGCGGGGTGTCGGGATCAACGCCGGCAGACGCAGCAACGGCGCGCCATGGCGCGCCGTTGTTCAGATCGTGGACCTTGCTGGAGAGGCGGTCGATCACCGATACGCGATCATCTTGCCGGACGCATCCTTCAGCTGGTCGGCCCACAGCTTGTGGATCATCGCCTTCAGCGAATCGGGCAGCGGCACGTAGTCCAGCTCCGAGGCCATCTTGTCGCCGTTGGCGTACGACCAGTCGAAGAACTTCAGCGCAGCAGCCGTCTGGCCCGGCTTGTCGCTCGACTTGTGGAGCAGGATGAAGGTCGCGCCGCTGATCGGCCAGGCATTGCTGCCAGGCTGGTTGGTGAGCAGCTGGTAGAAGCTCCTGCTCCAGTCGGCACCCGCCGCCGCGGCCTTGAACGTCGAGTCGTCGGGCGCGACGAAGTCGCCGGCGGCGTTCTTGAGCAGCACGTGCGCCATCTTGTTCTGCTTGGCATAGGCGTACTCGACGTAGCCGATCGAATTCGGCAGGCGCTGCACGTAGGCGGCCACGCCCTCGTTGCCCTTGCCGCCCGCGCCGGTCGGCCAGTTCACCGCGGTCCCCTCGCCGACCTTCGACTTCCACTCGGCGCTCACCTTCGACAGGTAGTTGGTGAAGATGAACGAGGTCCCGGAGCCGTCGGCGCGGCGCACGACCGAGATCGTCGCGTCGGGCAGCCGCGCGCCCGGATTGAGCGACGCGAGCGCCGGGTCGTTCCACTTGGCGACCTTGCCGAGATAGATGTCGGCCAGCACCTGTCCGGTGAGCCTGAGCTGGCCGGCGGCGATGCCCTTGACGTTGACCACCGGCACGACGCCGCCGATGACGGTCGGGAACTGGACCAGACCGTCCTTCGCCAGATCCTCGTCCTTGAGCGGCATGTCCGAGGCGCCGAAGTCGACCGTCTTCGCGCGGATCTGCTGGATGCCCGCTCCCGAGCCGATGGACTGGTAGTTGATGCGCGCGCCGGTCGCCTTGTGGTAGGCGTCGGCCCACTTGGCGTAGATGGGGGCCGGGAACGTGGCGCCGGCGCCGGTCGCGTCCTGCGCGAAGGCGGCGGTGGCCGCGCCCAGCGCGGCAGCGGCGGCGAGGGTGCGGATCGAGGCGAGCGTCATGGCGAACCTTTCGCTGAGTTCGCCCGCCAGTCTATGGAGGCCGCGTGACAGCGCCGTGACAGCGCCCGGCCGCGC
>JBLMVT010000103.1:0-8491 GCA_050256835.1 Betaproteobacteria bacterium
GGGGGGATTCAGTTCAGCGCGCAACTGCCCGGGCCGTCGGGGTGGCCGCAGCTGCCGCAGGGCCCGGCCAGCGCCGGCACCGGTTCGGGCCCGGCCGAGGCGGTGACGAAGGCGGACAGGCGCTTCGTCAGCAGCGTGGAGCGGCATTGCGGGCATTCGGGCCGGGTGTCCGAGCGCACCAGCGCCTCGAACTCGCGACCGCAGTCGCGGCAGGCATATTCGTAGATCGGCATGCAAGGTTCCTCCCGGGGCGCGATTGTCGCGCAGTCCGCGCGGCGCCTACTGGGCCCGAGGCGGCGCCTCGACCATGCTGGCCGGGCGCTGGCGCCGGATCAGCAGGTTCCTCGCCTCCCATTGCGCGCCGGCGTCGAGCGCCTTCAGGAAGCGCACGTCGCCGCCGCTGTGCACGGCGATCGGCACGCCGCCCTCGAACAGGAGGCGGTTGCCGGGCAGGCGCGGCACCTTCTCGCCGGGCGTCACGATGCCGGCCAGGTTGAGCGGGTCGACGGCCGAGATCGAGACGCGCTCGCGCCCCTCGGTCCGGGCGGTCGCGCGCAGTGCGAGCGCGGCCTCGGGCAGCGCGAACTGCTCGCCCGAGAAGCCGCTGACGAAGCGCCCGCCGCGCACCTCGCCGCGTGCCTCCAGCCGGCGGTAGACGTAGTACAGCTCGCGCCACGGCGGCAGCCCGTCCTCGCGCTCGAGCAGCTTGCGGAACACCACGCCCCAGCGCGGCAGCAGCACGCGCGCGATGTGCTCGACGTGCGGGTCGGCGAGCGCGCCCGCTGGCGGCGCGGCCGCGCGCGGGCGGCGCGCCAGCGACCAGCGGCCGGCGTCGTCGATCGGATCGTGGCGGCGCTGGCGCCGCCGCCGCTCCGCCGGCATCACCAGGGCACGCAGGCCGGCGAACGAGTCGCAGGCCACCCACCCGTGTGCGACCAGTTCGCCGAGCGCCTGCTCGACCTCGGCGCCGAGCAGCCCGGTGTCGTGGCGCAGGTCGTCCAGGAAGCTCGCGCCATGCGCACGCAGCGTCTCCAGCACGCGGCGCGCCTTGCCGCCGAGCGCCGCATCCTCCGGTGCGGCGCCGCCGGCCTGTTGCCAGTGCGGCAGGGCCTCGCGCTCGGCCAGCACGATCGGCGTGCCGCGCACCGGGCCGCTGCGGCGTGCGCCCTCGGGGCCCTCGGCCGCCTTGCCGAACGGCCGCCACCAGGCGACGCGCCCCGCGGTGCACAGCCGGTCGAGCAGCGCAGGCTCGTAGTGCCGCACGCGTGCGGCGAGCAGGTCGTCCTCCCAGGCTGCCGCCGGCGCGGCATGGCCCTCGAGCTGGCGCAGCGCGTCCAGCAGGCCGGCCTCGCCCTCGCGGCGGTCGTCGACGCCGTCGCCGGCGAGGCGGTGCCAGCGAAACAGGAAACGCAGGAACTGCGCCGGCGCCACCGGCTGGACCTCGGCGCGCGATCGTTCGCGCGCGAGCCGGTGCATGCGCGCGAGCAGGCGCCGGTCGCACCACTCGGTCGCGCCGGGCGACGTGAAGGCGCCGCGCATCACGGCGCCTTCGGCTTCCAGTCGCAGCAGCGCCGCATCCAGCGCGCCGACGCCCAGGCCGAGCGGCGCGGCGAGCGCTGCCGCGCTGACCGGCCCGAGCAGGTCGAGCCGGCCGCGCACGATCTCGCGCAGCGCGTCTTCGGCTGCGGGGCGTTCGGCGCTCACGGGCGCGATCGGCGGCGCGAAGCCGGCTTGCGGGAACGCCGCCTGGAACTCGTGCAGGCGCTCGGCGGCGACGTGCAGCGTGGCGCCGGCCGTTGCCAGCCGCGTCGCGCGGCGCTGCTGTTCGAGCGCCGCGACGAAGCCCGCGGCGGCCGCCTCGGCCGCCTCGTCCGCGGTGAGGAAACCGTGCACCACCAGCGCGTCGTGCAGCTCGTCGGCGCTGCCGATGTCGGGACGCGCCTCGTCGCGCACCTGCGCGATGACCTGCGGGTCGAGCCGGGCGAGCCCGGCCGCGGTCGACAGGTCCATCAGCGGCTCGACGCCGACCGCCTTGGTGCGCCGCTCCTCGGCCGCGCCGTCGTCGAGGAAGGCATACGGCCGCGCGTTGAGGATGGCGTGCGCGAGCGGCGACGGCGCAGCCAGGTCACAGCTCGTGACGCGCACCGCGCCGGCCTCGATGCGAGCGAGCAGCCGCACGAAGCCGTCGACGTCCATCGTCTCGTGCAGGCAGTCGGCCAGCGTCTGCGCGACCAGCGGATGCTCGGGAATCTCGCGTTCGCCGGTCAGGTTCTCGGCGCAGGCGAGCTGGTCGGGAAAGACGACCGCGAGCAGGTCCTGGGCGTCGCTGCGCTGGAATTGCGGCGGCACCTTGCGGCCGCCGCTCATGCGCCGCACGGCCAGCGAGGCGGTGGCATTCCAGCGCCAGCGCGTGCCGAACATCGGTGCGTCGAGCAGCGCCTGGATCAGCACCTCGCGCGCGCTGGCCGCCTTCAGGTAGTCCTTCACCTCGTCGAGCGCGAAGCTGTGCGTCGGGCCGAGCGACAGCACGATGCTGTCCTCCAGCGCGCTGGCCTGCAGCTCGAAGTTGAAGCGCCGGCAGAAGCGCTTGCGCAGCGCCAGGCCCCAGGCCTTGTTGACGCGCGAGCCGTACGGCGAATGGATCACCAGGTGCGTGTCGCCGACCTCGTCGAAGAAGCGCTCGAACACGATGCGCCGCTCGCTCGGCAGCACGCCGAGCGCGGCCTTCGCGGCACCCAGGTAATGCGCGAGCTGGCGCGCGGCGGCGGCGGGCAGGCGCAGGTCCTCGACCAGCCAGCGCTCGCAGGCCTCGACGCCGGCGTCGAGCCTGGCTTCGGCCGCTTCGGCGAGGCGCGACACCGCGTGGCACAGCTCGTCGCTGCGCCCGAGCGCCTCGCCGAACCAGAACGGCATCGACGGCGGCTGGCCCTTCGCGTCCTCGACCAGCACCTTGCCGGTCTCGACCTTGGCGATGCGGTACGACGCGTTGCCGAGCTGGAAGATGTCGCCGGGCAGGCTCTCGAAGGCGAAGTCCTCGTTGAGCGTGCCGACGCGGTGCCCTTCGGGCAGCAGCACGACGTCGTAGTCGAACTGGTCGGGGATCACGCCGGCGTTGGTGACGGCCGTGAGCCGGGCGCCGCGGCGCGCGCGCAGCACGCGGTTGACGGCGTCGTAGTGCAACCAGGCGCCGCGCCGGCCGCGCCGCGTGCTGTAGCCCTCGGCCAGCATCTTCACCACCTGCTCGAAGTCGCCGAGCGCCAGCTCGCGGTAAGGTGCGGCGCGACGGCACACGTCGTACAGGTCCTCGAGCGGCCATTCGCGGCACGCCACCTCGGCGACGAGCTGCTGCGCCAGCACGTCGAGCGGCTGGTGCGGCACGCGGATGCGCTCGAGCTCGCCGCGCGCCACCGCGTCCAGCAGCGCCGTGCACTCGAGCAGGTCGTCGAGCGAAAGCGGGAACAGCCGCCCCTTCGGGATCGCGCCGATGGCGTGCCCGGCGCGCCCGACGCGCTGCGCGAGAGCGCTGATCGTGCGCGGCGAGCCGAGCTGGCAGACGAGGTCGACGTCGCCGATGTCGATGCCCAGTTCGAGCGAGCTGGTCGCCACCAGCGCCTTCAGCTGCCCCGCCTTCAGCCGCTGCTCGGCGGCCAGCCGGTGCTCGCGTGCGAGGCTGCCGTGGTGCGCGGTGACGTGCTCCTCGCCGAGCCGCTCGGCCAGGTGGCGCGCGCAGCGTTCGGCGACGCGGCGCTGGTTGACGAAGACGAGCGTGGTGCGGTGCTCGCGCACCAGCTCGGCCAGCCGGTCGTAGACCTCGCCCCACACCTCGTTGGCCATCACCGCGGCGAGCGGCGCGCGCGGCAGTTCCAGCCCCAGGTCGCGCTCGCGCACGTGGCCGGCGTCGACGATGGCCACATCCTCGCTTCGCTCGCCGACCAGGAAGCGCGCCATCTCGTCGAGCGGCCTGACGGTGGCCGACAGGCCGATGCGCACCGGCTCGTGCGCGGCGAGCGCGGCCAGCCGCTCCAGCGTCAGCATCAGGTGCGCGCCGCGCTTGCTGCCGGCCACCGCGTGCAGCTCGTCGACGATCACGCTGCGCACGCTCTTCAGCATCGCGCGGCCGGCCTCCGAGGTGAGCAGGATGTACAGCGACTCGGGCGTAGTCACCAGGATGTGCGGCGGCAGGCGGCGCATGCGCTCGCGCTCGGCCGCCGGCGTGTCGCCGGTGCGCACGGCGTCGCGGATGCCGACGTCGGGCAGGCCGAGCGCGGCCAGGTTGGCCCGGATGCCCGCCAGCGGCTCCTGCAGGTTCTTGCGGATGTCGTTGGACAGCGCCTTCAGCGGCGACACGTACAGCACCTGCACCTCGTCGGCCAGGCCCTGCGCGAGTCCGCGCTGCACCAGCTCGTCGATGGCGGCGAGGAAGGCCGCCAGCGTCTTGCCGGAACCGGTCGGCGCGGCGATCAGCGCGTGCCGCCGCCGCATGGTGTGGCTCCAGGCGCGCGACTGCACCTCGGTCGGCGCACCGAAGCGCGAACGCAGCCAGTTCCAGACGGCGGGATGGAAGGCGAAGTCGTCGCGCATCGGGGTGATTGTGGAGCAGTGTCTGCTCTTCGCTTTCGCCGGTGCGGGCAAAGCAGCTGGCAGCAGTGCGGTTCTCGTGAGGGGCTCAAGCCTCCCCAGAAGGGCACGAGCGTTCCGCAAGGGGCGGGCGGGCAGGTCGCGCAGCGCATAGGAGGCGCGGAGGAGCGCAGGGCTCGTGGCCGCGCGCGCAGCGCGCTTCGTGAACTGACTCGCGGCAGTTGTCTGAGCGCAGCGAACGCAGTGAGCGAAGCGAGTTCTGCCGCGGGCCGCGAGGCCGAGCACCGCAAGGGGAGTCGGCTCGCGCAGCGAGCCGACCGCCTCCGCCTAAGCGAAGCGGCCTGCCCGCCCGCCCCTTTGCCCGCGCCGACCTTCGCCCGCGGACCGCCCTCCGCCTGCCTCCGGCGATCGAGCCTCAGTGCGGCGCCGCCGGCCAGCCACGGAACTGATCGGCCGGCACCGGCCGGGCGATGCAGTAGCCCTGCGCCATGTCGCAGCCCAGCGCGGCCAGGCGGTCGTACGTGCCGCGGTCCTCGACCCCCTCGGCGACGACGGCGAGGTCGAGGTTGTGCGCGAGCTCGATGGTCGAGCGCACGATCGTCGCCGAGTCTGCGTTGGCCGCCATGGCGGCGACGAACGACTGGTCGATCTTGATCGTGTCGACCGGCAGCCGCTGCAGGTACGCCAGCGACGAATAGCCGGTGCCGTAGTCGTCGATCGCGAGCCCCAGGTCGAGCCTTCTCAACCGCGTCAGCGTCTCCAGCGCGCCGGCCGGGTCGAGCATCAGCGCGCTCTCGGTCAGCTCGAACTCGATCCAGCTCGGCTGCGCCCCCCATGTCGCGAGCGAGCCGCCGATGCGCTCGAGCAGCTTGGGGTCGCGCAGGTCGCGCGCCGACAGGTTGACCGACAGCGGCTGCTCGACGCCGGCCTCGCGCCAGGCGTAGCTCTGGCGCAGCGCCGCGTCGAGCACCCAGTAGGTGAGCGGCGTGATGAGCCCGGTGTGCTCGGCCAGCGCGATGAACTCGCCCGGGTGCAGCAGGCCGAGCCGCGGGTGCTGCCAGCGCACCAGCGCCTCGGCGCCGCACAGGCGGCCGGAGGCGAACTGCAGCTTGGGCTGGCAGTACAGCACCAGCTCGTCGCGCTCGATGGCCGCGCGCAGGTCGCTCATCAGCGACAGGCGCCGCGCGCGCTCGCGGTCGAGCCCGCCGCGGAACACCGACACGCCGCCGCCGGCCTGGCGCGCCTGTCCGAGCGCGATGCTGGCGCGCCGCAGCAGCGCCTCGGGTTCGCTGCCGTGCCCCGGGAACAGGCTGATGCCGATGTTCGAGCGCGCGTCGAGCAGCAGGCCGTCACGGTCGATCGGCTCGGCCAGCACGGCCAGCAGGCGCTGCGCCAGCTGCAGGGCCGGCTCGGCGCCGCCGCGCGGCAGCACGACGGCGAACTCGCCCTCGGCGATGCGCGCCAGCCGGCAGGCGTCGCCGACGGCGCGTTCGAGCCGCGCCGCCACTTCGCGCAGCATCGCGTCGACCTCGCGCTCGCCGAGCGTCTCGTCGATCTCGCGAAAGCGCTCGATCTCGATGCGCAGCAGCGCGAGCGGACGGCGCTCGCCTTTCGCCGCGACGATGGCCTCGGCCAGCAGGTCGCGCAGGCGCGCGCGGTTGGGCAGCCCGGTGACGGCGTCGTAGAACGCCAGGCGCCGGATCGTCTCCTCGGCCGCCTTGGCGCGCAGCCGCGCGCGCAGCGCGCCCAGACCCCAGCCGAGGTCGCCGGCGGTGGCCATCAGCAGCTCGGTCTCGTGCGCGTCGAACGCATCGGGCTCGGCGGCGAGCATGTGCAGCGATCCGATGCGCCGCCCCTCGACCTCGAGCGGCAGCGCGATCATCGACGCGTAGCCCCGCGCGCGCGCCTGCTCGCGAAACGGGTAGGCGGCGTCGTCGAGAACGTTCTGCACGACCCAGGGCCGGCCGTGCTCGAACACCTGGGTGATGCGCTGGTCCTCGCGCGCCCCCCAGCTGCGCGGCAGGGCGAGAAAGCCGTCGTCGAACCCCGCGTAGGCCACCGGCCGCAGCGTCCTGTCCTCGTCGTGCTCGGCAAAGCCGACCCACGCCAGCCGGTAGCCGCACTGCTCGACCGCGACACGGCAGATCTCGCCGAGCAGCGAGGCTTCGTCCGTCGCGTGCGCCAGCGTCTGGTTGACGGCCGAGCGCGCGCGCAGGGCGCGATTGAGCCGCAGGATCTCCTGCTCGGCGTGGCGGCGGCGCTGCCGGCCGCGCAGCGTCTCGAGCCCGAAGGCCAGGTCGTCGGCGGCCTCGGCCAGCAGCCGCCGCTCGGGCTCGTCGAAGGCGTCGGGCTCGGGGGCGGCGATGCACAGCGCGCCGAACACCTCGCCTTCGACGCGCAGCGGCAGCGCCAGCAGCGAGCCAAAGCCGCGCCGGCGCGCGAATTCGCGCCAGGGCGCGGGGAAGGTCGCGGCGGCGACGTCGTTGACCAGGCAGGGCACGCCGGTGCGGATCGCCGTGCCCAGCGAGGCGTGGCCCTGCTCCTCTTCGGCCCACGACAGGCCCTCGGCCGGCTCCAGCTCCAGCTCGCGGTTCACCTGCGCCAGCAGCGTGATCGAGCGGGCCTCGTCGTGCTCGGCGCGGCCGACCAGCGCGGCGCGGTAGCCGCCCTTGTCGACCACCACGTGGCAGATCTCCTGCAGCAGCGAGGTCTCGTCGTGCGAACGCAGCAGCGCCTGGTTGCTGCCGCTCAACGTGCGCAGCGCCCGGGTCAGACGCTCGAGTTCCTGCTGCCTGGAAAGCGGCTTGTTCATCGCGGCGGGCTGCGCTGGTCGGGCCATGGTACGCCCGCAGCACCGCGGCGGGGAGCGATCGGCACCGACGCGGATCGACCGGAAGCGCACCGCATACTAAGCGCCGTTTCCGCATCGCGGCACTCCACCTGCGCATGTCGCTCGTCGTCTTCTCGCACGCCAACAGCTTTCCCGCCGCCACCTACGGCGTCCTGTTCCGCAACCTGCGCTCACGCGGCTTCGTGGTCAAGGCCGTCGAGAGGTTCGGTCACGAAGCGCGCTATCCGGCGACCGACAACTGGCGCCACCTGGTCCAGCAACTGCACGACTTCACGGCGGCCGAGGTCGAGGCGCACGGCGAGCGCGCCTTTCTGGTCGGACATTCGCTCGGCGGCTTCCTGAGCCTGATGTGCGCCGCGCGCCACCCGCGTCTGGCGCGTGGCGTGCTGCTGCTCGACGCGCCACTGCTGGGCGGCTGGAAGGCCAGCGCGCTCGGCGCGATCAAGCGCACTCCGCTGGTCGGCGCGGTGTCGCCCGGCCGCGTCAGCCGCAAGCGCAAGAACCGCTGGCCCGACCGCGACGCCGCGCTCGAGCACTTCCGCCACAAGCGGGCCTTCGCCCACTGGGACCCGGCGGTACTGCACGACTACGTCGACCACTGCACCCACGACGAGGGCGGCGAGCGCGTGCTGAGCTTCGACCGCGACATCGAGACGGCGATCTACAACACGCTGCCGCACAACCTGGACCGCCTGCTGCGCAGCCACCCGCTGCAGTGCCCGGTGGCCTTCATCGGCGCGCGCCGGTCCGAGGAGATGAAGCAGGTCGGCATGGCGCTGACGCGCCGGGTGACGGACGGGCGGATCATGATGCTCGACGGCAGCCACCTGTTTCCGATGGAAAGGCCGCTGGCGACCGGCGCAGCGATCGAGGCCGCGCTGCGCGGCTACGACTTCGGGCCGCCGCACGCCGCCCACTGACACCCTGGCTCGATGCGTCACCGGTTCGGCCTTTCGCGGATCCTGATCGTGCTGGCCTGCGCCGCCCCGGCGCCGGCCCTGGCCGCGGACGCCGCCTCGCAATGCGCGGCACTGGCCGACGACGCGGCCCGCCTCGCCTGCT